>NZ_MKJZ01000036.1:0-242427 GCF_001942225.1 Serinicoccus sp. CUA-874
GTGCTGACCCCACCGCCGCAAGACGGCCCTGGTGGCGCTCCGCCAGCCCCTTCACGCCAAACCCGCCCCGCGATCGCGCCTTGTTCAGCGCCCTCCTAGAGGCTGAGGCCGACCAGCACCGGCTCGTTGACCAGGCGCAACCCGAAGGCCCGCTCGACCCCGTCCCTGACCTCGCGCGCGAGCTCGACGACGTCCTGCGCCCGGGCGGAGCCGCGGTTGGTGAGTGCGAGGGTGTGCTTGGTCGACAGCCCCGCGGGCCGGCCGTCGCGCGTGGCGTAGCCCTTGGTGAAGCCCGCGTGCTCGATGAGCCAGGCGGCGGAGGTCTTGACCAGCTCCTCGGTGTCGGTGGGGTACATCGGCGGGACCGCCGCATCGGCGTCCTCACCGGCTCCCGCCGCCGCCCGGGCACGGACCTCCTCGAGCTGCTCGCGCGGCAGGATCGGGTTGGTGAAGAACGAGCCGCAGGACCAGGTGTCGTGGTCCGGTGCGTCCAGGACCATCCCCCGGCGCCCCCGCTGCTCCAGCACCGCGGCCCGGGCGTCTGCCAACGGGACCCGCTCCCCCAGCTCGACGCCGAGACCGTCGGCGAGCGCGGCATACCTGATCGGCTGGGAGAGCTCGGTCGGGCGCAGCGAGAAGGTGACGTCGAGGACGACGTGCCGTGGGGTGACCGCCCCCGGTGTCGCCTCCGGGCCGACCATGGACTCCTTGAGCACCGAGTGCCGGTAGGCGAAGCCGAGGTCGGCGGAGAAGAGCGTCCGCACCCGGCCCTGGTCGCGGTCCCAGACCCGGACGCTGGCGATGGTCTGGGCGACCTCCTGGCCGTAGGCGCCGACGTTCTGCACGGGCGTGGCGCCGGTGGCGCCGGGGATGCCGGAGAGCGCCTCGATCCCCGACCAGCCCTGCTCGCAGGCGTGGGCCACGACCTCGTCCCAGTTCTCCCCCGCCGCGACGGTGGCGCTCACCCCGCCGCAGGCGGAGTCGTGCGGCACCGCGACGCCGCGCGTCCGGACCAGCACGACGGTGCCCGGGAAGCCCTCGTCGGCCACGACGAGATTGGACCCGCCACCCACGACGAGCAGCGGCTCACCTGCCTCGTCGGCCTCGCGGACGGCGTCGATGAGCTCGGCCTCGGTGGTGGCTGTGACAAGGCGGCGCGCGGCCCCGCCGACCCGCATCGTCGTGAGCTCGGCGAGCGGTGTCGTCCCGACGTCGGCGGCAGCGGTATGCCCCCCGGCTCCGCTCACGCGTCGGCCCCGGCGCCAGCGCCGTCGAGGCGGACGACCGCCTGGCAGCGGCCGAGCACCTTCTCCCCGTCGCAGGTCGCGGTGAGCTCGAGGGTCTGCGTGCCGGCCTCGGTGTCGGTCTTCCTCACCACGCCCTCCACGAGGACCTCGACGGATCTGCCCTCGGGGACGACGACCATGCCGGTGAAGCGGGTCTGGCAGGACAGGATCCGGCCGGGATCGCCACCGACGTGGTCGGTGACCGCCTCCAGCGCGGCGCCCATGGTCCACATGCCGTGCGCGATGACGTCGGGCAGCCCGACCGAGCGCGCGACGTCGGGGTCCTGGTGGATGGGGTTCTGGTCACCGGAGGCCTCGGCATACGCGACCAGCCGGTCCCGGTCGACGGTGACGGTGCGGCTCAGCTCGCTCATGAGGACTCTCCCCGCACGACGATCGTCGAGGTCACGGTGGTGACGGGCGCGCCGTCGGCGTCGGTCAGCTCGACCCGGGTGCTCACCATGCCATGGCGCCCGCCTCGCGGATGGTGTCGACGTGCAGGGTGCCGGTGAGGGTGTCGCCGGCCACGATCGGCCGGTGGTGGGTGAAGCCCTCCTGCCCGTGGACCACCCGGGAGAAGTCGATCCCGGCGTCCGGGTCCTGGACCAGCTGGGCCTCGCACTGCTGCGCCAGGCGCACGGCGAAGGTGGGCGGCGCGACGACGTCGGCATACCCCAGCCGCTGCGCGGCATCGGCGTCGCGGTGCGCGGGACCGGTCGCACCGACCGCGTCGGCGAAGGCGGTGACCTGCGCGGCGGTCACCTCGAAGGGGCCGGCCGGCGGGTACTCCCGCCCGGCGAAGTCTGCGTTGACGGACATACCTCCAGCCTAGCGATGCCCTGCCCCTGCGGGACCGAGCGGGAAGGGCGGGCATGACGAAGGCTCCACCCCGCAGGCTGATGGCCCGCGCATGTCGAGCGCGGCTGCGTCGGGAACCGCGTAGTTCACGATCGCCAGCATTCCAGCGATCAGGGCGCGCACCATCACGCCGCCCGCGCGGAGCGGAAGCTGCGCCCGGACGACACTCGAGTCATCGGGCACGGGCGTGGCCACACCGCCGCCGGGAGGCAACTTCTCGTCAGGTCGCAGCGGGAGCGCAGGAACTCCCGACGTCTGGCGTCGACCCCGCTTGACACCCTCGATCATCCATGATCGCCTAAGAATACCTAGGAGGTTTCTTCATGAAACGCCACTTTGCGCTCTTCCTCATCGTAGGACTGGCAGCGGGGGGTACTAGCCACCGCGATTCCCGCTCAGGCATGTGAAGCAAAATCACGACACACGACGGCCGACGACTACGCATGGGCCGTTCCCGTCGGACTGTGCTCGCCGGTCTTCGTCAGACATCACTATGATCCCGCGTGGAGCAGCCACAATTTCTGTACCAAATGGGTGGTTGGCGATGGGGGAGAGCCTGGATACACTCGCCCATCGCCCGAACTGCGCTTTCACGAGGTGACGTTCTGATGGCATCATCCTCGACAGGTAGACGGTCTGGCCGACGGTGGTTCGGCCTCGCTGACATCGCAGGATTGTTTGCGACGACGGCAGTGATGGTAAATCCCGCCAGCGCCTCCGATGAGTGCAGCATGTGGTCACGCCAGGTAGGAGATTCGGCGGAGGTGCATGACCTGGGTGACAACTGCGACTACGTCTCTGTTCGCCGTGCGTACGACCCTTACTGGTCACATGTCAACTACTGGACACCCTGGTTTGGCGGATCTGACAACTACTACAGAACGGTTCCCCATGCAGTTCTCTACGATGTAAGGGCGAGGGGATGGTAAGGACTCGAATGCGTGAAGGTGTTCCTGCCGCCATGCTGACCATAGGTGTCGTCCTCACCGGATGCCAAACGCCACCTGAAGACAGGTACGAACCACCTCCTGCATGGGATCAAGTTGTGGAGTCAGCCTTGGAGAGGGCATCAGAGCAAGGCGCATCCGACGCACAGTTGCGCGACTTGAGAGCGGCGCAGGATCAGGGGGAACTGACTTTTCCAGAGCTGGAAGAGGCAGTGGGCCGGAGCCTGTCGTGTATGCGTTCGGCGGACATCCCCGTCATCGATGCGACCGTCGACGAGTCCGAGGGATATCCCAGACTCGACTATGCCTACGGCGCCTCGTCAGAAGGAAGATCCGCCGAGCAGACTGATGCTCTCGCGCAGGAGTGCCTCAGGACACACTCGCTGTATGTGGAGGCCATCTATACCTCTTCGCCGCAGGTACGCGAGGCGCGCGATGTCCAGCTCGACCAGGTTCGTGAAGAGCTGGTGTCATGCCTGGAGGAAGCAGGCCTCGACGTGATGGCCGACGCGAGCCCTGGGTCCTACGACGTCAGGCGACAGATCTGTTGATAGACGACGGGACTGATTGTCTGGTCGCGGCCGGACTCGGCCCATGAAGTTGCCCCGGCCCCTATGGAGTGTCATCACACTCTTGGGCGTGATCGGCACCGGGCTCGGGATCTGGGCTCTGGTCGTGGTGACTGCCTCGAGCCCGCTGGAATCGGACACTGCTCCAGCACCTGTCGTGGTACACGTGCAGCGAGACGATGTCTCCCCAACCGTCAGCCAGACGCTCGAGGTGGTGTCGCGACCGGGTCCTGAACTGATCCTGCGAGGTGGAGGGACCATCACCTCCTGGTCCGTCGAGCTCGGCGCCAGTCTGGAGTCGGGAGAAACGCTGCTGACTCTTGACGACACTCCAGTTGTGCTGATGGCCGCGTCGGCACCACTGCACCGCGACCTCGGGCCTGGCGATACCGGACCAGACGTCGCTCGGCTCGTGCAATTCCTGGCTCGGGGGGGCGCCGACGTCGAGGGAGACACGATGACAGAGGAGGTCGTCGCGGCTGTGGAGGAGTGGAATACCGCGCACGGGCGTCAGGGGCAGACTTTCGGTGTCGCCTCGGTGGTGTGGATTCCCCACGAACCTGCGACGTCCCTCGTCGAACGGGTCGTAGCCGTAGGTGCCATCACGACACCCGGACAGACTGTCGCCCGCACCCCCGATGTCGTCGAACGCATCGACGCCCGTCCACGAACAGCGCTGGCGGAGGGCCCTCTCACGCTCCGGGCTGCAGGTGAGGAGGCGGCTCTCGACCGGGAAGCATGGGCCGTGACAGACCCTGAAGAGGCACAACGCGTCGCGCAGGCCCTGCCCCGGACCGAAGGCGTCGGCGAGATCCGTGCACGCGACCCACAACCTGCGTTGGTGGTCCCATCGGCCTCGGTGGTGACGGACGCGACCGGCGCGACCTGTGTCGTCGCGATGCCTGGACAGAGAATCGTGCGCGTGGACGCGGTGGACAGCGACGCCGGCGGAACACGGCTTCCCGCGGACACCGACCTCGATGCAGTGCTGGTCAACGCACGCCGGCTCATGCCAGGGCTGTCATGCACCTCTCGTTGACGGGGGTCACGAAGTCGTTCACCGGGCATCGCGTACTCCGGGGGATCGACCTCGAGATGGAGGCGGGCGAGACCGTCGCTGTGGTGGGACCCTCAGGATCCGGCAAGTCGACGGTCGTGCAAGTAGCCGGTGGCCTTCTTTCACCGGATGAAGGCTCGGCGACAGTCCGCACAGACGATGGCAGGCAGGACGGACCGCGTCACCACGTCGCCTTTGTGCTCCAGACCGTCAGCCTCCTCACGTTCCGATCCGCACAGGACAACGTGGCTCTCGGCGGCCTCCAGCAAGGCCTGGCCTGGAAGGAGGCACGTGCACGCGCCCGGATGGCTCTGAACGCGTTGAACCTGTCGGATCGCCTGCACGCCAGAGCCGCCACCTTGTCCGGCGGCGAAGCGCAACGCGTGGCCGTCGCCCGAGCGACCATCAGTGGGGCCTCCTTCATCCTTGCCGACGAACCCACCGGCCAGCTCGACGCGGACACCACTCGAGAAGTGATGGAAGCCATGCAAACCGTCCGCGACACAGCCGGCCTGCTGGTGGTCACGCACGACCTGCAGGTCGCGGCGTCCTGCGACCGAACGCTCGTCCTCGACGACGGAAGGCTCAGGCCGGCATGAGGACGAGCACGTCGAACCGTGGGTGGCGCTGGCAGGAGGTCCTGCTCGAAGGGGTGCGCATATCGTCCTCAGCGAACCGCCACGGGCTGGTCACCTGCATCGCCAGCGCGGCCTGCCTCGTCCTGGCCGCCCTAGCAGAGGCTCTGCCGACCCACTCGATCACCCAGCAGGAACAACGATGGATCAGCAGCGGCGGCCACATCTTGATCGTCTCCACCTCGGACGACGGAGTCATCGACGGCGCGGCCTGCGACGGCCTTGCCACCCTGTCTGGCGTCGAAGGGGCCTTCGGAGCAAGGCGCGCTGCGGTCCCGCTCGTCGAGGCCTCGCGGCCAGGAAGCGTCTTCGCCGCAACACTGACCACCCCCGGCGTCGTCGACTTCTTCACGGCAGCGCCAGCTGTGGCGATCCGCCCCACCCCTACCGAAGGTACGAGTGAGACCGGCACCACGGGTGGGGCGATCGTGCTCACAGAGGCGCGGCCTGAGACAGACCCTGCGACGACCGCTTTGCTTCCTTATCTTGACTCGCCATTGGCTCCGGTCCACGCAGCCGATCTCTCCGTCCTCGGGGACGAGCGCGCGACGGATGTGCTGCTGGTGTCCGCCGATCTCGGAGGTGTCGACCGGTGCTTCGTCCGTTCGTCGCCAGCGAGTCAGGACACCGTAGCGTCCGTGCTGCCGTTGCTCCTTGGCGGTACAGAAGGCGTCGTGGTGAGCCCGAGATTGGCTAACGGAGCACTCGACCTGACGCCAGAACAGCGCCAGGAGCAACGGCATCCTTTCCTCGTCGCTGCGCTCCTCGGCGCAGCCCTGGGACTCCTCGTGGGTCTGCGCTGGTGGATGAGCCGGCGCGAGGACGCGCTGCTGATCACGCTGGGCGCGAGGGCGCCCGAGATCAGGGTGCTGCGGGTCGTGGAGTTCCTCACAGGGATGGCAGGTGGTTCCATCCTGGCGATGCAGGTATGCCTGCTGATGGCGCTGATCGTCGGGCCCCTGCAGCCGGCGGTTCTCGCCTACGGAGCGCGGGGAGCGCTCGTGGCGTTCGCCGTATCGCTGGTGGTCGCCGGCCTCGCGACCCTGCGACCGATGCGGAGCGTGACCCTTGACCTGCGTGAGTAGGGAGGTATGACGAAGGCCGCCACCCCGCAGGGGTGACGGCCCGGTCGTGGCTGGCGCGGTGCGTCAGCGGGTCTCGCGGTGCGCGGTGTGCTTGCCGCAGCGCGGGCAGAACTTCGCCATGTCGAGCCGGTCGGGGTTGTTCCGACGGTTCTTCTTGGTGATGTAGTTGCGCTCCTTGCACTCCGTGCACGCCATGGTGATCTTGGGGCGGACGTCGGTGGACTTGGCCACGGTGCAACCTGCTCTCGGAAGTGGATCTCTAGCTTGTGCGGTGCGTACCGGCGAGGTACGTGGTAGCGGAGGCGGGGCTCGATCCCGCGACCTCACGATTATGAGTCGTGCGCTCTAACCAGCTGAGCTACTCCGCCTCGCGGCGACCGGCCGAGCCGGCTCACCAGAGCCCCCAAACGGAATCGAACCGTTGACCTTTTCCTTACCATGGAAACGCTCTACCGACTGAGCTATAGGGGCGGGCTGTGGGTCCTGCCGGGGCGCGGGCCCCGCAGGCAGCGAGATGCAACTTTACACGAGGGCGCCGGGCGGGACCAAAACGGCGGACCCGGCGCCCGACGCTGCTCAGGGCAGCGCTGTGACCTGCATCGACAGGTGCTCCTTGGAGCCGTCGCGACTCGTCACGCAGAGCTCTCCGCCGCGCCGCGACATCGCCCCGCGGAGCACGACCGTGGACGGCAGGAGCACCGGCTTGAGGAACTGCGCGGACACGGTGTATGCCTGCGGCAGCCGGTCCTGCACCGCGGCCAGCGCGCGGGCGTGGGTCCACATCCCGTGGGCGATGGCGCGCGGGAAGCCGAGCGCCTTCGCCGAGAGCGCGGAGAGGTGGATGGGGTTCACGTCGCCAGCGACCCGGGCGTAGGAGCGCCCGAGGTCGGCGGGCAGCCGCCAGACCCCGAGCTGGGGCCCTGGGCCGGTCACGCCCGTCCCCTCCTCGACCTGCGGCGCCCCACCCGGCTGCCCGGTGTCGCCGGCGGCCGCGTCGGGCTCCCGGTCCGCCGGGACGGCACCCTGCGGACGGGCGCCGCGCACGAGGTAGGTGCTGCGACCGGACCACACGACGTCCTCGCCGACCCGTGCCTCTCCGACGAGGTCCACCGTGCTGCCCTTGCGGTGCGGCGCGAGGGCCTCGGCCCAGGAGGAGAGGGTCAGGGTCTCCCCGACCCGGACCGGTCGGTGCAGCGTCATCTCGTTGGCGACGTGGACCATCCCCATCATGGGGAAGGGGAAGTCCCGCGAGGCCATGAGCCGGACCTGCAGCGGGAAGGTCAGGACGTGCACCCAGGTCGTGGCGAGGGTGTCGGCCAGGACCCCGCCGGTGACGGCGCAGAAACCCGCCAGACGCTCGACGTCCTGCTCCACCCCGGGAAGCACCACCCGGCGGGCGGGCAACGACCCGGAGGCTCCGGGACGACCGAGCCCCGTGGCGACCCCCCGGACGAGCGTCCCGGCGACCTGCGGCGGCGCGTCGAGCAGGTCCACGTCGAGGTCGGGGGTGGAGGGGAGCGCGTCCGGTCCGGCGGCGCCGCGTCCCGACTGCAGGTCCGGTCGGGTCATGGTCAGGCCCCGATCTGGCTCTGGCCGCAGACCCGCAGGACCTGGCCGGTGACCGCCGAGCTGGCCGGGTCGGCGAACCAGCCGATGGCCTCGGCCACGTCGACCGGCTTGCCACCCTGCTGCAGGCTGTTGATGCGGCGGGCGACCTCCCGGGTCGCCAGCGGCATCTTGCCGGTCATCTCGGTCTCGATGAATCCCGGCGCCACGGCGTTGACGGTGATGCCCCGCCCGGCCAAGCGGGGGTCGGCGCCCATGGCGCGGACCAGGCCGATGACGCCCGCCTTGGACGCGGCGTAGTTGGCCTGGCCACGGTTGCCCGCGATGCCGGAGGTCGAGGCGACACCGATGATGCGGCCACCCTCGTCCAGCCCGCCGGGCAGGTCCGGGTCCAGCAGGGTCTGGTTCATCCTGATCTGCGCGGCGAGGTTGACCTCGAGCACGCTGCCCCAGCGGTCCTCGTCGGTGTTGGCGAGCAGCTTGTCGCGAGTGATCCCGGCGTTGTGCACGATCGCGTGGATGCGGGCCGCGTCGCCGAAGCGCTGCGCGACGTGCGCGGCGATCCGGCTGCCCGCGTCGGCGGCCGTGATGTCCAGCTGCAGGGCGGTGCCCCCGATGGCGTTGGCCACCTCGGCCAGCCCCTGCCCGCCGGCGGGCACGTCCACCGCGACGACGAGGGCGCCGTCGCGGGCGAGGGTCCGGGCGATACCGGCCCCGATCCCGCGACCGGCGCCGGTGACCACGACGACGCGACCCTCGAGCGGTCGCTCCTGCACCTGCTCGGCCTCGGAGGCCCCGTGGCCGATGCGCAGCACCTGGCCGGAGACGTAGGCCGACCGGCCCTCCAGGAGGAAGGACAGGGTGGAGGCGACCTCGGCCGCCGTGGTGGGCTCACCGGTGAGCAGGTCGACCCGCACGAGGTTGGCGGTGGCGCCGGCCCGCAGCTCCTTGCCGACGCTGCGCACGATGCCCTCCAGCGCCTGCTGGGTCGCGACCGCGGTGGGCGCGCCGGCGGTCTCCGGGTCCACCCCGAGGACGACGACGCGGCCCGAGGACTCCAGGCCCTTCATGGCCGGTCGCAGCAGCCCGCGCACGGTCTCCAGGTCGGCGATCGAGGTCGCGGAGGTCGCGTCGACCACCAGGGCACCGATCTTGGCGGGGTATGCCTCGGGCACCTCACGGGTGCGGCCCTCGTCGGTCGTCTCGGTGACCCGGGTCTGCGGGGTGTCGAGGAGCGCCTCGCGGGTGGGCACGCCGAGCAGCTCCAGGGTCTGGACGGCGATCCGCCCACCGCCGGCGGAGCCCACGGCGACCGGGCCCGAGGGCAGCTCACGGCCGCGGCGCAGCCGGGTGCCTGCGGCACACCCAGCTGCTTGGCCAGCGGGTTGGTGGTCAGCATCTGCATCAGGTCAGCCATGTCAGCACCCTTCCAGGATCGCGACGACGCCCTGACCGCCGGCCGCGCAGATCGAGATGAGGCCCCGCGAGCCCGGGCCGAGCTCGTGCAGCATCTTGGCCAGCGAGGCCACGATGCGCCCACCGGTCGCGGCGAAGGGGTGGCCGGCGGCGAGCGAGGAGCCGTTGACGTTGAGCCTGCTCCGGTCGACCGTGCCCAGCGGCGCGTCGAGGCCGAGGCGTCCCCGGCAGAACTCCTCGGACTCCCAGGCGGCCATGGTGGACAGCACCGTGGAGGCGAAGGCCTCGTGGATCTCGAAGCGGTCGATGTCGGCGAGGGTGAGCCCCTGACGCGCGAGGAGCCGCGGCACGCATACGCCGGGGCCATGAGCAGCCCCTCCTCACCGCCGACGTAGTCCACCGCGGCGACCTCGGCGTCGACGAAGCGGGCGAGCGCGGGGAGCCGGTGCTGCTGGGCCCAGTCCGGGCTGCCGAGCAGGACGAGCGCGGCCCCGTCGGACAGCGGCGTCGAGTTGCCCGCGGTCATCGTCGCGCCCTCGCCCTTGCCGAAGACCGGGGAGAGCCCGGCCAGCTTCTCGACCGAGGTGTCCGGGCGCAGCCCCTCGTCGCGGGAGAGGCGCAGGAAGCCGGTGGCGAGGTCGTCGAAGAAGCCCTCGTCCCAGGCGCGCGCGAGGTTGTGGTGGCTGGCGGCCGCCAGCTCGTCCTGCGCCTCACGGGTGATGCCCCACTCCTTGGCGGTGAGCGCCTGGTGCTCCCCCATCGAGAGCCCGGTGCGCGGCTCGGCGTTGCGCGGGGTCTCGGGCGCCAGGTCACCGGGCCGGATCGCGGCCAGCGCCTTGGCCCGGGCCATCGGGGTGCGGGCACGGCTGGCCCCGAGCAGCGCCTTGCGCAGCCCCTCACCGACGGCGATGGGCGCGTCGCTGGCGGAGTCGACGCCGCCGGCCACGCCGGAGTCGACCTGGCCGAGCCGGATCTTGTTGGCGACCTGGATGACGGCCTCGAGGCCGGTGCCGCAGGCCTGCTGCAGGTCGTAGGCCGGGGTGTCCGCGCCGAGCGCCGACCCCAGCACGGCCTCCCGGGTCAGGTTGAAGTCGCGGGCGTGCTTGAGCACGGCACCCGCGGCGACCTCGCCGACCCGCTCGCCGGCCAGGCCGAAGCGCGCCACCAGGCCGTCCAGCGTGGAGGTGAGCATCGCCTGGTTGGAGGCGTGGGCGTACGCGCCGCCGGACTTGCCGAACGGGATCCGGTTGCCGCCGAGGATGACGGCGTCGGTGAGCTGGTCTGGCATGGGGAAGGTCTCCTGATGAGCGGTGGTCCCGAACTATCCGATACCGACTGTAGCCGATACGAGCCGTACGCGGTACTGTGGAGGACATGAGGACCGACATCGAGCCCCGGAGCGCCCCCGTCCCGGTCGCGCGGGACGGGCGGGACGCCCGCTGGGAGGCGCACCGGACCGAGCGTCGTCACCAGCTCGTCGAGGCGGCGCTCAAGGCCATCCGTCAGCACGGTGCCGGCGTGGGCATGGACGAGATCGCGGCCCAGGCCGGCACGAGCAAGACGGTGCTCTACCGCCACCTCGGCGACAAGGCCGGTCTCTACAGCGCCGTCGTCGCCGCCGTCGACGAGACCGTGCTCGGCGACCTGGCGGCGGCCTCCCGACAGGGCGGTGACGTCCTGGCCAGGATCCAGGCGATGGTCCACTCCTACCTCTCCCTGGTGGAGCGCGACCCGGAGATCTACCGCTTCGTCATGACCCGCCCCCTGGAGACGACCGAGGGCGACCCGGACGACCCCGTGCACCGCATCACCGACCGCGTCAGCGATCAGCTGGCCGGGGCGATCCGCACCCACCTCACCCAGCACGGCCGCGGCGCCGAGGCGACCTGCTGGCCCCGGCCTGGGGGCACGGCATCGTCGGCCTGGTCCGCGCGGCGGCAGACCACGTCCTCACGAGCACATCGACCACCCGGCTCAGCGTCGACGACGCCACCCACGCCGTGATCGAGCTGATCCGGCCCGCACTCGCAGGAGAGAACCGATGACCACCTCCACGCAGCAGACCCACACCCCCGAGCCCCGCACCGACGTGTCGATGCCGGGCGCCGCCGCACCCGAGGCCAGCGCGCCCCGCTCGAGCGAGCGGCTCACCGACCTCGGGGAGGCGCTGCGGACCGCCTCCGGCGGCAGCTACGGGCCGGTCCGCGACCTCGCGCGGGCGAGCGTCCCCGCCGAGGTGATGGTCCGCGACCAGGGCCTCACGATGGACCAGGCACGGGACTGGACCAACGGCGCCATGGCCAGCCTGGTGCAGTACGGCATGGCCGGCAGCGGCTTCCCGACGGCCGTCGGCGGGCTGGACGACGTCGGCCGCTCCTGCATCGACTTCGAGATGACCGCGCACGGCGACCTGTCGCTCACGGTCAAGTCCGGCGTCCACTTCGGCCTCTACGGCGGAGCCGTCACCGCGCTCGGCAACGAGTGGCACCACGAGACCTTCCTGCGGCCTAACCTCGCACTCGAGCAGATCGGGTGCTACGCCATGACCGAGTTCGGCCACGGGTCGGACGTCGCGTCGCTGGAGACCACGCATACCTATGACCCGGAGACCGACGAGATCGTCGTCCACTCCCCCACGCCGTCGGCGACCAAGACCTACATCGGTGCCGCGGCGCGGGACGCCCATGTCGCCGCGGTCTACGGCCAGCTGCACGTCGGCGGGGAGTCGCACGGCGTGCATGTGGTCGTCGTCCCGATCCGTGACGCCGACGGCACCACGCTGCCCGGCGTCACCCTCGGCGACAACGGCGCCAAGGGCGGGCTGGCCGGTGTCGACAACGGGACCATCACCTTCGACCAGGTGCGGGTGCCGCGCACCCACCTGCTGAACCGCTACGGCGGCATCGACGACGAGGGTCGCTACGTCTCCGACATCGACAGCGACAGCAAGCGCTTCTTCACCATGCTCGGGACGCTCGTGCGCGGCCGCATCTGCGTCGCCGCGGGTGCGGCGACGGCGTCCCGCAAGGCGCTCTCGATCGCCACGAGGTACGCCCTGCGCCGGCGCCAGTTCACCGCCCCGGGCCACGACGGCGAGGTCGTGCTGCTGGACTACCTCGCCCACCAGCGCAAGCTGATCCCGGCGATCGCGACGGCCTACGCGCACATGTTCGCCGTCAACGAGGTCGCCGAGCGGCTGCAGGAGCTGCACGAGATGCCGGAGAAGGACCAGGTCGCCCAGCGTGAGCTGGAGACCCGTGCCGCCGGCCTCAAGGCGGTCATCACCCGCTTCGGCAACGACACGATCCAGAACTGCCGCGAGGCCTGCGGAGGCGCGGGCTACCTCGCGGAGAACGGCCTGACCGTGCTGCGCGGAGACGCCGACGTCTTCGCGACCTTCGAGGGCGACAACACCGTCCTGCTGCAGCTGGTCGCCAAGGGCCTGCTCTCCGGCTACAAGGAGATGTGGGGCGACCTGGACATGCGCGGCATGGTGCAGTTCGCCGCCCGCGCCTTCGGCGGGCAGTTCGTCGAGGCCACCGCCGCCCGGCCGCTCGTGGAGCGGCTGCGCACAGCCGCGGCCCGCAAGGGCGAGGACGAGACGCTGCTCGACCGCGGCTGGCAGCTGGCGATGTTCGCCGACCGCGAGCGCCACGTGCTGGAGACGCTGGCCACCCGGCTGCGACGGCACGCGGACGACAAGGACTCCTTCGAGGCCTTCAACTCCGCGCAGGACCACGTCCTGCTCGCCGCCCGCACGCACATGGACCGCGTCGTGCTGGAGGCCTTCGTGGCCGGGATCGAGGCGTGCGAGGATGAGCAGGTGCGGGAGGTCCTGGAGCGGCTGTGCACCCTGCACGCCCTGAGCTCCATCGACGCCGACTCCGGCTGGTTCCAGGCCCACAACCGCATGTCCGCGGGGCGGGCGAAGGCCGTCGTCGCACAGATCAACGAGCTCTGCGCCGAGCTGCGGCCGCACGCCCTGGAGCTCGTGGAGGGCCTCGGGATCCCCGAGGCGTGGCTCAACTCGCAGATGCTCGAGGACGAGACCGCCGCCCGCTGGACCCCGGGCGCCTGACCGGCACCACGGGCGGGAGCGGCACGAGGCCCGGGTGGCTCACCGGGCGCCGTGGCCCCAGAGGTCGCGCAGCAGGGCCACCTCGGCCAGGTGGTGGATGGCCTCGCGGTTGATGTGCAGGACGAGGGTGAGCATCGGCGCCTGCGCCCACGGCCCCTCCGCCGGGCCGACGGGCCGTCGCAGTCCCTCGTCGTCGAGCCCGCGCACCCCGGCCGACCAGGCGGCATACGCCTCGTCGAGCTGATCGAGGCGCCCGCGGCGGTCCCGGCGTAGTCCCAGGTGAGGATGTCTGCCTCGGGTCCGCCGAAGTGGCTGTGGGCGCGCAGCCCCAGCACCCCGACGATGACGTGCCCGAGCCGCCAGGCGATCGAGGTGACCGGCGCGGGGTCGGGCTCGGGGTGGGCCCAGTCCAGCTGCCACTCCCCGCCCCCGGCGCGCGCCGTCACCGAGGGCGGCGGCTGGTCCGAGCGGCGGCGCGCGTTCCAGGTCCCCGGGACCGGCTCCCAGAGGTATTCCTCGTCGCTCAGCCCGTCCAGCCGTGGCCGGGCGTGGTGCGTCCAGTGGAAGTCGAGCTGCTCGGCGAGGTCCGTCGTGAGGGAGTCCATGCTGCGATGACACCACAGCACGAGGACACATCCTGTCCGCGGCGCGTGACAGGGTGTCGCCATGACCGACCCCACGACCCGGGTGCTGCGGCTCCTGGGGCTCTTCCAGACCCGGGCCCTGTGGAGCGCGCAGGAGCTGGCGGACCGGCTCGGGGTGACCACCCGGAGCATCCGCCGCGACGTGGAGCGGCTGCGCGAGCTCGGCTACCCCGTGCGGGCCAGCAGCGGGGTCGGAGGTGGTTACCAGCTCGGGTCCGGGGGCTCGCTGCCGCCGCTGCTCCTGGACGAGGACGAGGCGGTCGCGGTGGCGGTCTGCCTGCGCCTGGCCGCCGGCGGCACGGTCGCGGGGGTGAGCGAGGCGGCGGTCAGCACCCTGGCCAAGCTGGACCAGGTCCTGCCCGCCGGGGCCCGGGAGCAGGTCGCCGCGATCCACGAGAGCACGGTGGCGGTGGGCAGCGGACGAGCCGTGGTCGATCCGGAGGTGCTCATGGCCCTCTCCCGCGCCTGCCGGGACCGGCTGCGGACCACCCTGCGCTACGTCGCCCGCGACGGTGCGTCGTCGACCCGCCGCGTCGAGCCCGCCTCGCTGGTCGTGGTGAGCCACCGGTGGTACCTCCTGGCCTTCGACCTGGACCGGGACGACTGGCGCAGTTTCCGGCTGGACCGGGTGCAGGAGGTCGCCGTGGGCACGATGCGCAGCCGGCCGCGCCCGGTGCCGGACCCCGCGACCTACATCACCCGGTCGGTGACCCGTGCGCCCTACCGCTGGGTGGCGCGCGCGAGGGTCCAGATGCCCGCTCCGGAGCTGGCGGAGCGCGTCTCGCCGCTGGCGGGTGAGGTGAGCGAGCTGGGCGAGGGCTGGACGGAGCTGGTGACCGGTGCCGAGTCGCTGGACTACCTCGCCGCCGAGCTGGTGGCCCTGGGGGTCGCCGTCGAGGTCCTGGAGCCGCCGGAGCTCGTGGCGCACCTGAGGACGGTGCGCGACCGGCTCCGGTGAGGCTCAGGGCAGGGCGCGGCGGAGCGCGGCGTAGGACACGAGCGCGAGCAGCGCCAGCACCGGCAGGCTCCAGAGCGTCAGGCCCAGGACGCCCGTGCCGGCCACCCAGGAGAAGACCTCGCCCCAGGCCTCCAGGCGGGTGATGAGCCACAGCCCCACGAGGAGGAGCAGCGCGACGGCGATCATCCCGGCCGTGAGCACGAGCGCGCCGAAGCGCTTGTAGATCGTGGCGCAGAAGAAGCCGACCTGGAAGAAGGCGAAGGACAGCACGAGGTAGATGAAGCCGGCCGCGGCCCAGCCCTGCGCCCAGACACCCGGCACCTTGAAGAAGACGCTGCCGGTGCCGAAGCCGCCCGTGGCGTCCTCGATCAGACCGCCGACGACATAGATGGCGCCCAGGGCGGCCGAGGCGAGCAGCGCGGTGAGCATCGTCCCGACGTAGAACTCCCGGCGGGTCACGCTGAGTGCCTGGGAGAACGGGAAGGTCAGCGTGAGCGACTGCACCCCGACGACCAGGAAGTACCACATCGGGGCCTGCGCGCCGCCCCCGACGATGCCGTCGACCGGCAGCATGGCGAAGATCGCCATGGTGATGACCAGGGCGCCACCGAGGACGAGCAGCGGGACCCAGAGGAAGGTCTGCTTGTTGACCAGCTGCAGCCGGACGACGGACAGGGTGCGGTTCATGGCACGAGCTCCTTGTGCTGCGGGACGGACCCTGCGGCCCGTCGGGTGAGACGGACGACGAGCTGCTGGAGCGACACCGGCGCGACCTCGAGATCGGCGGCGGCGAGCCGCTGACGGTCCTGCTCGGACAGGCCGCCCAGCACGGTGGCCGAGGAGACCCGGCCCAGGCTCTCGGTATGGATCACCTCACGCCCGGCGACGAAGCCCCCGACCGCGGCGGAGTCACCGACCACGACCGCCGCCCGGCCGCGCAGCGCGTCGGTGTCCTCGTCCAGCAGGATCTGCCCCTGCTCGATGACGAGCACCCGCTCCAGCAGCGGGGCGACCTCGTCGATGAGGTGGCTCGAGAGCACGATGGTGCGCGGGTGGTCCGCGTAATCCTGCAGCAGCCGGTCGTAGAACAGCTGCCGGGCGACGGCGTCGAGCCCGAGGTAGGGCTCGTCGAAGAAGGTGATCTCGGCCCGGGAGGCCAACCCGATGATCACCCCGACGGCCGAGAGCTGGCCGCGGGAGAGCTTCTTGATGCGCCGGTCCACGGGGAGGGCGAACTCCTCGACGAGCTGACCCGCGAGCTCGTCGTCCCAGCGCGGGAAGAACAGCCGGGCCATCGCCAGGGCGTGTCGCCCGGTCGCGTCGTCCGGGTATTTCTGGCTCTCCCGGACGAAGCACATCCGGGACAGCACCCGCGAGTTCTCGAAGGGGGTCTCGCCGAAGACCCGGGCCTGGCCCGAGGTGGCGAAGTTCTGCGCCGTGAGGATCGACATCAGCGTCGTCTTCCCCGCGCCGTTGCGCCCGAGCAGGCCGTAGATGGAGTCCTGCTCGATCGAGAACGACACGTCGTCCAGCGCGGTCGTCTCGCGGTATCTCTTCGTGAGGCTCTGCACCTCGATGACCGAACTCATCAGCTCGGCTCCTTCCTGGTGGTCCCTGCGGTCCGCTCGGCGATGAGGGCGGCCACGTCGTCCGGCCCGAGGCCGAGCCGGCGTGCCTCGGCGAGCAGCGGGTCGACATACGCGGCGGCGAAGTCGTTGGTCCTGCGGGCCAGCAGCGCGGCCCGGGCACCGGTGGCGACGAACATCCCGACGCCGCGACGCTTGTAGAGCACGCCGTCGTCGACGAGCTGGTTGATGCCCTTGGCGGCGGTGGCCGGGTTGATCCGGTGGAAGGCCGCCAGCTCGTTGATGGACGGCGCGCGCTCCTCCTCGGCCAGGCTGCCGTCGACGATCGAGCCCTCGATGCTCTCCGCGATCTGCACGAAGATCGGTCGACCTTCTTCGATCACCGCCGCTCCTTGGTTAGTTACTAGACTAGTAGACCATGGTACTGGGGTACGCGCAAGAGGCGGAGGAGCGCGCAGCAGGGCGCGGGGGCACGCTGGTGCAGGAGGTGGTGTCGCAGGGGTGGCTCCGACGACGCGCGTGTCGCACGGCTCCGCACGAGGAGATGCACCACGAGATGCACCAGCGTGGTCAGCGGGCGAGGAACCCCGTCAGCAGCGCGCCCCCGACGATCAGCAGTCCCGCCACGAGGTGCGGTCGACGCGCCTCCTTGAGCACGATGAGCAGCTCGCGCAGGTAGGCGCCCGCCGGGAAGTCCATCGGGACCCGCACCCCGACGACCTGCACCGGCAGCCGGTGCCGGGCGATGAGCAGGCTGGTGCGGGCGGCGTGGTAGGCGCTGGTCACGACCGCGTAGGGCGGCGGGCAGCCCTGGTCCTGCAACAGCCGGGTGGAGAGCAGGAGGTTCTCCTCGGTGGTGGTGGCCCGGTCCTCGAGGAGGAGCGGTGCAGCCGGATCCTGGCTGCGCACCCAGCGCGCCATCGCCTCCGACTCCGCAGGTCGGTCACCCTTGGCGCGCCCTCCGGTCAGGACGAGCGGCGATGTCCCTGCGCCGAGTCCCCCGGGGGTGGTGAGCCGGCCGAGCGCGGTCAACCCGCCGCGCAGGCGCGCGGCGAGCTCCTGACCCACCTCCCCCTCCGGCACCGGCGCACCGAGCACGATCACGGCCCGACGGTCGGAATCGACAGGGCAACGGCACAGCCACCAGCGCCGGCTAAGCAGCGCGAGCATGACCAGGCCCGGCCACGCCGCGAGGAGGAGCAGGCCCGCGCCCAGGCCGACGAGGACGGGGGCGGAGGCATACCCGAGCAGGAGCAGGCCGCCGATGGGGACGACCAGCGTGGCGAGTCCACCGACCAGAGCACCCCGGGTGTCGGCGTCACGGCGCCCGCGGGCGAGCCGTTGCACGGCATACCAGAGCAGCAGGCCCGGCAGGACGAACCCGAGTGGCGCCAGCATCAAGCCCGTCACGAGGACGGGCGCAGGGACGTTCAGCCGCGGGCCTCGGCGAGCACGGCGGCGAGCGCGTCGGTGATCTGCCGCAGCTCGTCCTCGGTGATCGTCAGCGGCGGGGCGAGCCGGATCGTCGAGCCGTGGGTGTCCTTGGCGAGGACGCCCTTGCGAGCCAGCGCCTTGCACGCCTCCTTGCCGGTCATGAGGCCCGGGTCGATGTCGATGCCCGCCCAGAGACCGCGCACGCGGACCGCCTCGGCGCCCTGTCCGACGAGGTTGCCCAGCTCCTCGGCGAAGACCGACTCCAGCTGCGTGGCGTGCGCCTGGTGCTCGCCGGTCGCGAGCAGGTCGACGACGGCCTTGCCGACCGCGGCCGCCAGCGGGTTGCCGCCGAAGGTCGACCCGTGGGTGCCCGGGGTGATGACCTTCATGACCTCGCGTCGGCGGCCACGGCCGAGACGGGCACGATGCCCCCGCCGAGCGCCTTGCCGAGGGTGTACATGTCGGCCTCGACGCCCTCATACTCGCAGGCGAGGGAGGTGCCGGTGCGGCCGAGCCCGGACTGGATCTCGTCCGCGATCATGAGGACGTTCTTGCTGGTGCACAGTTCGCGCAGGCCCGGCAGGAAGCCCTCCTTGGGGATCATGACGCCCTGCTCGCCCTGGATCGGCTCGACGAGCACGGCCGCGGTGCTGTCGGTGATCGCGGCCTCGATCGCGGCGAGGTCGCCGTAGGGCACGGCGACGAAGCCCGGCGTGTAGGGCCCGTAGTGGTCGTGCGCCTCCGGGTCGTCGGAGAAGGAGATGATCGTCGTCGTGCGGCCGTGGAAGTTGCCGTCCATGACGATGATCTCGGCCTGACCGTCCGGCACCCCCTTGACCTGGTAGGCCCACTTGCGGGCGATCTTGAGCGCGGTCTCGACCGCCTCGGCGCCGGTGTTCATCGGCAGGATCATGTCCTTGCCGACGAGCCGCGCCAGCGCCTCGCAGAAGGGACCGAGCTGGTCGTTGTGGAAGGCGCGCGAGGTCAGCGTCGAGCGGTCGAGCTGGTCCTTGGCCGCCTGCACCAGGCCGGGGTGGCGGTGCCCGAAGTTGAGCGCGGAGTAGCCGGAGAGGGCGTCGATGTAGGTGTTGCCCTCGACATCGGTGACGTGGATGCCCTCGGCGTGCTCGACGACCACCGGCAGCGGGCTGTAGTTGTGCGCGGCGACCTGGTCCTCGAGGTCGATGTAGGCCTGGTTGGTGGACAGCTCAGTCATGCGGTCATCCTAGGGGTCGCGTGGGGAGGGTCGGTGCGTCGCGGCGCATGACCACACCACGCTGTGTAGCCATGCGCTGGTCAGCATACCTATGCACTTGCGGTCCCCCCGACAACCCTGTCCCCGCCCCAACCCGCGCGCCGGCCAGAACGCTGGGACCAGGAGGCTTGGTTCGAGAAGCTGCCGCCGGACGACGCAGTCATCCGGGCAGCCCAGAGGCAGTTCGCCGACGTCCTCTGGGACAGGGATGAGGGTTCCCACTGATCTGTCCAGGTCACCCTGTTTCCAGGGCATCGCCGGCCTGCTCCGGCAGCAGGAGGTATGCCGCGAGCGCACCCACGACGAAGGCGGCACCGAAGAGGGTGAACAGGGCCGCGTTGCCCCAGGTGCCGAGGATGACCGGGACGAGCAGCGGCGCGGCGATCGAGGCGATGCGCCCGAAGCCTGCCGCGGCGCCCGCACCCGAGGCGCGCACGCTGGTCGGGTAGATCTCCGGGGTGACGGCATACAGCGCGCCCCAGGCACCCAGGTTGAAGAAGCTCATGGCGCACCCGGCGGCGATGATCTGCCACACCTCGCCGGACAGGCCGAAGAAGACGGCCGACACCGCCGAGCCGAGCAGGAAGGTCGCCAGCGTCGCACGCCTGCCCCAGACCTCCACGAGGACCGCGGCAAGGGCATACCCCGGCAGCTGGGCGAGGGTGATGACCAGGGTGTAGCCGAAGGAGCGCACCAGGTCGAAACCCTGGGCGTAGAGCAGCGTCGGAAGCCAGATGAAGGCGCCGTAGTAGGAGAAGTTGACGCAGAACCACACCGCCCAGATGCCGATGGTGCGCACCCGGTATGCCGACGACCAGAGCGCGCCGGGCGTCCTGGGCGGCGCCTCGGGCAGCGGCCGGCTCTCCTCGTGCGGCACCCCCGCGGACTCCTCAAAAAAGCGGACGACCTGCTCAGCCTCGGCCTCGCGGCCACGGCGCTCGAGGAAGAGCGGCGACTCCGGCATCCCCCACCGGATGACGACGGCATACAGGGCCGGGACGAGACCGAGCGCGAAGGCCCAGCGCCAGCCGTCGTCGCTGAGCGGCACGACGAAGTAGCCGATGAGCGCTGCCAGGAGCCAGCCGACGGCCCAGAAGGACTCGAGGATGACGACCATCCGGCCGCGGATCCGCGTGGGCGAGAGCTCGCTGACCAGGGTCGAGGCGACCGGCAGCTCCGCACCGAGACCGATGCCGACGAGGAAGCGGAGCACCAGCAGCGCCGCCAGTCCGCTGACCAGCGCCGAGGCGCCGGTCGCCAGGCCGTAGACGAGCAGGGTGAGCGCGAAGACGGTGCGCCGGCCGTAGCGGTCGGCGAGCATGCCACCGAAGGTCGCCCCGAGCGCCATGCCGACGAAGCCGATCGAGAGCAGCCAGGACTGCTCGGTGCGGGTGAGGTCCCACTGGGTGGCGATCGCCAGGCCGACGAAGGAGATGAGCCCCACGTCCATGGCGTCGAGCGCCCAGCCGGTCCCCGAGCCGAACAGGACCCGGGTGTGCTGCCGGGTGTAGGGAAGGCGGCCCATCCGCTCGGGGCGGGTGGGCAGATGGTCGGTCACGGTCGCCATGGGCGTCGATGATAGAGGCGCAGTACCCTACCGCGGCAGGGAGGCGAGCAGGGCGAGGATGCGGTCGACGGAGTCGGCCGGGAGGGCGTCGCTGCCGCCGAGCGCGGTCCGCACGTAGATCCCGTCGCTCACCCGCAGCACGAGCAGGGCCAGGTCCGGGTCGCCCAGCGTCTCGGTCAGTGCTGCGAGGAAGTGGTCGTCGAGCCGCAGCAGCGCCTCGCGCGCGACCTCGTGCTCGTCGAGCTGGCCGAGCTTGAGCAGCGCCAGATAGGTGCGGTCGAAGGGCTGGTTCGCCGCCACGGACTCCCGCAGGAAGACCTCCAACGCGTCCGGCAGGGCGGACAACCGCTCCTCCTCGGCGGCGCCGAAGACCTCCAGCCGCTCCGCCAACCCCTGGACGAGGGCGTCCTTGGACCCGAAGTGGTAGAGCAGTCCGCCCTTGGACACCCCGGCCTCCTGCGCCGTGGCGGCCAGGGTCCCGGCCCGTTCCCCGTGCTCGATGACGAGATTCTCGAAGGCGTCGAGCACCCGTGCGCGCGTCCGTTCACCCTTCGACATGGCGCCCATCCTAACGTTGCCAACTAAACCGTCCAGACGGTATAGTTTGGTATGACCACACTGGACCTCACTCCCCCCGACACGGCACCCCGCGCCACCCGCCGCGACTGGGCAGGCCTGGCCGTGCTCATGCTCCCGGTGCTCCTCATCTCCATCGACACCACGGTGCTCAGCTTCGCGCTGCCCCAGATCACCCAGGCCCTGTCCCCCTCGGCCGCGCAGCAGCTCTGGCTCATCGACGCCTACCCCCTGGTGCTGGCGACCCTGCTCGTGACGATGGGCACGGTCGGTGACCGCATCGGCCGCCGCCGCATCCTGCTCATCGGGGCCACCGGCTTCGCGGTCGTCTCGGCGCTCGCGGCCTTCGCGCCGACCGCCGAGCTGCTCATCGCCGCCCGGGTGGGTCTGGGCGTCTTCGGCGCCACCCTGATGCCGGCGACGCTGTCGCTGCTGCGCACGATGTTCCTCGACCGGACCCAGCGCCGGCTCGCCATCGCGATCTGGGCGACCGCCTTCTCCGTCGGCTCGGCCCTCGGCCCGGTGGTCGGTGGCATCCTGCTCGAGCACTTCCACTGGGGCTCGGTCTTCCTGGTCGCCGTGCCGGTGCTGCTCCCCCTGCTCCTGCTCGGACCCTTCCTCGTCCGGGAGTCCCGCGACCCGGCGCCGGGACGCATCGACCTCGGGGGGATCGCCCTGTCGATGGTGGCCCTGGGTGGCCTGGCCTGGTCGCTGAAGCACGTCGCGGTCGAGGGGCCCGACGTCCTGGCCCTGGCCGCCCTCGTCGCGGCCGCCGCGGCGGGCACCGGCTTCGTGCGCCGGATGCGCCGCTCCGCCGACCCCATGCTCGACGTGCGCCTCTTCGCCGTCCCGGCCTTCTCCGGGGCCCTGGCGGTCAACCTGCTCAGCATCGTCGCGCTGACCGGCTTCCTCTTCTTCGTCACCCAGCACCTGCAGCTCGTCGAGGGTATGCCTGCGCTCGACGCCGCGCTGGTGCTCGTCCCGGGCGTCGTGGCCATGGTGGCCTCGGGGCTGCTCGTGGTCCGTGTGGTCCGGCACGTGCGCCCGGCGCTCGCCGTGGTGGGCGGGCTGGGCTTCTCCGTCGCCGCCTACGCCCTGCTGAGCCTGGGCGGCACGGCGACGGTCCCGCTCATCGCGCTCGCCTTCGCGCTGCTCGGCCTGGGCATCGGTGCCGCCGAGACGATCTCCAACGACCAGATCCTCACCGCGGTCCCCCCGGCCAAGGCGGGCGCCGCCTCGGCCGTCAGCGAGACGGCCTACGAGTTCGGCGCCGTGCTCGGCACGACCCTGCTCGGCGGGCTGCTCACCTCGGTCTACCGCTCCTCGCTGACCCTGCCTGCCGGCACCGACCCGGAGGCGGCGGTCGCGGCCCGCGAGACGCTCGGCGGGGCCGCCGCCGCGGCCGAGCGTACCGGCGACCCGGCCCTGCTCGAGGCGGCGCGGTCCGCCTTCGACGCCGGCGTCGGGGTCACGAGCACCGCGGGCGCGGTCCTGGTCGCGCTCGCCGCGCTCATCGCGTGGGTGACGCTGCGCGACGCCGAGCGCTGACCGCCGCAGCGCCTCCGACCGTGCGCCGCCTGCCCATGTCGCGACGGAACACCGTCGGACCTCAGCGGTAGTTGGTGAACTTCTGGCTGGGGTACGACAGTAGTTGGCTCCGTTAGGGAGGTGTCTCTGACCAGCGCAAACACCGCTGGTCATGTTTGCTAGTGTTGGTCTAGTTCGACTCTCTTGCGGACTCTGTGCGGACTGCCACCGGCGCTCTCGGCCCCTGGCCTGTCGAGGTAGACCCACGCGCTCCCCTCAGGCAGCAGCACCTCTTCCGCACTCGAACCGAGTCACGCCCGCCTCCTCGCCCCGGGCTGCCCGCAGCGCGGCTACGAAGTCCCCCGGCGAGAGAGCGCGCCCCTGCTCGGGACTGAGGGCCTGCACCTCGGCAAGGGTCCAGGTGCGCTCGGTCATGCGTTAAGGGTCGCACGGGCATGGGACAGGGCGAGGAAGCCGGACCAAGGACGAGTTACCGAGAGGGTTGGGAGGCACTTCGTGCTACCCCTACTGACCGCGCGTCTGGCAGGATGAGGACTTCCGTTCACTCCGCCACCATGCGCTGGCGTGAAGCCGACAGGGGCAATACTTCTATGACCTTCTTCAGAACACCTGTTTACCTCGATACAGAGGTGCTAGTTCCGCTCGCGAACTACCACGATATCGACGTCACGACTGATGTTGCGATTACTGTGCGCGATCTCGGCACGCGCTCGAAGGGCGGCGCAGCCGGGCTTAGCCTTCCGGTACCAGGCGGTCCTAAGTTCGAGTTGCACAGCGACTCAGGTAGCGAGTCGGAGGTAACCCAGGCTCGGACCGTCAAGGCCCACCCCACTAATGCGTTGAACCGGTTGGTCAATGCCCTCCAGGGCGCTGGCGATCTCAAGGAGGGCCTGAGCGGTGAGGTGTTCAAGCGGCAACTGGTCGAGGTCGAGCGTGACTGGACGATCTCGCCCGCCACAGACATCGGTGGCCTGTTGTCCCGAATGATCGGTTTGATCGCGTCGAACCCCGCTCTGATGCAGGGTGACGACGTGCCGGACGAGGTCACCGCATCCCTTCTCACGCAGGAGAGTAGCCACGGTCAGGTTGTTCTTGAGTCTGAGGACGGCGACGACGATGCCCCCCGGGCCATCGTGCTGTTGGACGGCGGCAACATCTTGGCCGGGCACAGCCTCCAAGACCTGGAGGGCGACCGCGCCGTCTTCGGTCAGGTGGACGCCTTCGTGGACTCTGGAAACACGTTCTCTCTTGAGAAGTTCTTTCTATCCGGATTCAGCCGCGCCATGCGTAGATCAATCGACGTGACTGAGATGCTCGGCAGCCTCTCGGGCCTGATGGGACGAAAGGTAGATGCTTCGGTTATCGAGGTTCCCGGCCCACTGGTCGTGGTGCGCGCGATTGCTGTCTACTAAGAACGGGGTCGTCAGTCAACGGTCCACCTCCCCAGCGAGGTCGTGCGAGCACGACCTGCCCCACTCGCCTCAGGTAGCGACCCCGGCGTATGCCCCCCTGGCCCCCAGCGCGTCATAGAGCACCGTCCGGGAGCACCCGGCCTCCCTGGCCACTCGCGCCACGGGCACCCCTGCCTCGACCCTCTCCCGAGCCTGCTCGATCTGCTCGGGGCTGAGGCGGCGCCTGCGGCCACGGTAGACGCCGCGCTCCTTTGCGGCCTTGATCCCCTCGGCTTGCCTCTCCCGGATGAGTTCGCGCTCGAACTCCGCGAACGCGCCGAGCATGTTGAGCAGGAAACGGCTCATGCTGTCCGTGCTCTCCCGGCTGTAGGTCTGCCCCTCCTTGACGAAGGTCACGGCGGCACCCTTGGTGGTGATCTCGTCCACGATGGCCCGCAGGTCGGTCAATGAGCGGGCCAACCGGTCCATGCTGGCGACCCTGAGCGTGTCCCCGTCGCGCAGGTAGGCGATGCACTCGGCCAGCGCCTCCCGGCCCTCACGTGCGCCACCGCTGACCTTCTCCTCGAAGGTCCGGTCACACTGCCCTACGGTCTCTCGCTGCCGGTCGAGGTTCTGCTCGACACTCGATACCCGCAGGTAGGCCACAACCTGTCCGCTCATCTCTGAACCTTCCTACGATTCTGTCCGCTTCTGCTCAGCCCGACCCCAGCCGGACACCCTCCACCCTTCCTCTGTGACTTCGTCTGCTGAATGGCGGGGTTCTTCGGTCGCTTCGTGGCGGGGTCAGGTGACACCGATGACCAGGGTGCTCTGTGCGGCTTCGATGACGTCGTTGGTGATGGTGTCGAGTTCGTTGATCTTCAGGACCCGCTGGATCTGGGGGAAGAGGCGTTCGAGGAGCCGGAAGTTGCCGCGGGTGATCCGTGCGATGGCTGCGATGGCTTGGGCGTCGGTGAAGTCGTCGGGGTCGAGGGTCTTGCCGAGGGATCGCCAGTGTCGCTCGAGGACGAACAGCAGTTCGTCTTGTCCCAGGGGCCGGTAGTGGTGGGCGAAGCCGACTCGGCTGTAGAACTGGGGGTAGTGGCTGAACTGCTTCTCCAGGCCGGGCATGCCGATCAGGATCAGGGCGATGTCGTCGCGGTCGTAGCGATCGCGCAGCAGTTCCAGAGCGGCGGGACGCAGTCGTTCGGCCTCGTCGACGATGATCAGCTCCACGTAGTTCCTGCCGTGTCGCCATCCCCAGGCTCGGGAGTGGCCGTGCCGGGAGGTACGAGGTGCTGCTCGATGCACATGTTGGTGCGGGTGATGGCTTGGGTCAGCTCGTCCTTCAGGGTCCGCGGGGTGGTCAGCACGCTGGGGGTGTAGAGCACGGTGCGGCTCCGGTTCAAGGCGGCGTAGATCTTGGCGTCGTTGTCGGAGCGCGGCCCCCAGTAGGTCAGCAGGTCATGAGCCTTCTCGTAGTGTGCGTAGCGGCGCGCGGAGAGTGTCTTTCCTACGCCGGCTGATCCGAAGCACAAACCGATGGTGTGCCCGCGGCGCACGGCGTCGGCGAACTCGGTGAAGCGGCGGTGCTCCTTGGTGACGATGAAGCGCTGGCTCACCTGAGGTCCTCCTTGTAGATCTTCAACGCCGACCTCGGCGCCGGAGCCGGTGCTTCGGTGATCCGTGGCGTCTCGGTAGGTGCGGCCACGAGGGCGATGCGTTCGTTGATGCCGGCTCGCAGCGCCCGGCGGCGGGCGTTGCGCGCGGCCTGGATCTCCTTGAGGCTGACCTTCTGGTCGTGGTGCTCTTGGTCGACGGCCTTGCAGACGAATTCGTCGTGATCGAAGACGCGGATCTCGGTGATGTCGCGGGGGTCGTAGCGGATCACGACCGAGCGTCCGACGTAGCCGGCCAGAGTTGGCGAGACGTAGCGCAGGCCCTGGAAGCGGATGCCATCGCGGCGCACGACGCGGGTCTTGGCGACGGTCAACAGCAGTCTGTCGAGGTCTTCCAGGCTCTCGGGCATTCGGGGCAGCCAGCCATCGGCGATCCACGCGCTGCGCGGGGAGGTTCCGAGCTCGCTGTGCGTGCGGTCGTTGTAGGTGGCCACGAACGCCTCCAGGGCGCTGTCGAGGGCGGCCAGGGACAGTTTCGGTGTCGGCCAGGGGTGCCCTTCGGTGATGTGTCCGGGCAGGGTGGCGAGTAGCTCGGTGTTGATGGTGCCGAAGAACCGCTCGATCTTGCCCCGTCCCTGGGGTCGGGCGACGGTGGAGTGGATCAGTCGGATGTGGAGGTCGACGGCGGTGTGGGCGAGCTGGTCACTGGTGAAGTCGCTGCCGTGGTCGACGTAGAGCACGTCGGGCAGGCCGCACATCGGCCAGGCCGGGTCGGTCTTGTGCCAGATCGCTTGGCGCAGCGCCAGGGCGGTGTTCATCGCCGACGGTGCGCCCAGGAAGACTGTGTAGCCGCAGACCGCCCGGGAGCAGTCGTCGAGGATCGTTGTCAGCCATGGCCGTGCGGGCTTGCCGTCGGTGCCCACCACCAGGATGTCGAGCATGGTGTGATCGGATTGCCACATCGCGTTGGGCAGCTCTGCTTGCCGGCGTAGCACCAGCTCGTGCTTGTCGCGGTAGGACGCTGCGCCCTCCAGGGCGAGGGTGACCATGCCGGGATCCAGGGTCCGCACGATGTCCCACACCACCGAGTAGGAGGGGGCCGGCCACCTCCGGGCGGCGCAGATGCCCGTGACTTTGCGATGGATCGTGGCGATGGCCGGCCGCGGCTTGCTCAGTGCCAGGCCCTCGATCAGGTCGACGAGGTCGGGCGGAAGGCGGCGGGAGCCGGCGTCCGCCCGTGAGGCTGTCTCCAGTCCGGCGTAGCCGTCGGCGCGGTAGCGGGCGTGCCAGCGCTCCAGGGTCCGCAGCCCTACATCGGTCTCGCGAGCTAAGCGCGCAAGGGGCACCTGGTCCTCGACGTGGAGCCTGAGGATTCGCCACCGCGCTCGAGCGTCCACGACGCACCTACTGCAAGGCGTTCTCGCGCCCGCGCTCGGCGCGCTGAAGGGCGCGGTAGACCGTGGAGCGGCCCACGCTGAACAGCTCGGCCAGCTCGCCCACGGTGTGCTCGTCGGCAGCATGTAGCTGGACGAGGTGAGCTTCTTGCCGGGGGGTGAGTTTCGGTGACTTCCCGCGCAGCCGGCCCTTGGCCTTGGCGACCTTCATCCCCTCGCGGGTGCGGGCACGGATGAGGTCGGCTTCGAACTCGGCGACCATCGCCAGCACGTTGAACAACAGTTTCCCCATCGGGTCGGTCGGGTCGTACACCGATCCGGCGATGCTCAGCTTCACTTCCCGCGCCGCGAGGTCGTCGGCGATCTGGTGGGCATCACGGACTGAACGCGCCAGCCGATCGAGCTTGGTGACCACGAACGTATCGCCGTCCCGACAGGCAGCCAGCGCCTGCCGCAGGCCCTCACGGTCGGCGTTGCGGCCCGTGAGCCCGTGATCGACGTAGATGCGCTTGGGATCGACGCCGAACGCCGCGAGTCCGTCACGCTGCGCGGTCAGGTCCTGCTCGTCGGTGGAGACTCGGGCATAGCCGACCTTCAAGGGGGACATGCTCCCCAGTGTGTCATATAGCCTCCCTTCACCGGACAGTTCACCGGACGGGTCTTACGGGACAGCCCGCCAGGCGTGCCGTCGTTCCTCTCGATAAGTAGCGGTGGTGTCCGGTGAGGGTTCCCCTAACGGGGGCGTGAGATCAGGAACACCTAACCGAGGGCAACGAATGGTTCAGTCCGCGCTGTATAGTTCAGCGAATGCTGACTATTGCTTCTCGTCTCGACGTGATGAACCGTCTGGGCCGCGCACTGGCCGATCCGACCAGATCCCGGATCATCCTGACTCTGCTCGACCAGCCCGCCTACCCGGCGGAACTGGCCCGAGATCTGGACCTGACACGTTCCAACGTGTCCAACCACCTCGCATGCCTGCGCGATTGCGGGATCGTGGTCGCCGAGCACGAGGGCCGTCGGACACGGTATGAGATCGCCGATTCACACCTGGCGCAGGCCCTGACCGCGCTGGTCGGTGCCACCCTCGCGGTGGACGAAGACGCCCCGTGCATCGATCCCGCTTGCTCGGTTCCCGGATGCGACGCAGCAGGGGAGGGCGCATGATCCTCACCGCGGTCTTGCAGGCGATGGGCCTGTTCGTAGCAACCAACATCGACGACATCATCGTGCTTTCCCTCTTCTTCGCTCGAGGGGCGGGGCAGCGGGGCGCCACCGCCCGCATTCTGGCCGGTCAGTACCTCGGATTCGCCGGCATCCTCGGTGCCGCTGTCCTGGTGACCATCGGCGCCGGGGCCTTCCTGCCGTCGGCAGCCATCCCGTACTTCGGACTCATCCCTCTGGGCCTCGGCCTCTGGGCCGCGTGGCAAGCCTGGCGCGGAGACGATGACGACGATGACGACGCCAAGATTGCCGGCAAGAAGGTCAGCGCGTGGACCGTCGCAGGCGTCACCTTCGCCAATGGCGGCGATAACATCGGCGTCTACACCCCCGTCTTCTTGAGCGTGGAACCCATCGCGGTGGTCGCCTACTGCATCGTCTTCCTCGCACTCGTCGCAGTCTTGGTGGTACTGGCCAAATTCGTCGCCACTCGCCCACCGATCGCCGAGATCCTCGAACGCTGGGAACACATCCTCTTCCCTGTCGTCCTCATCGGCCTCGGCATCGTGATCCTCGTCAGCGGCGGAGCTTCGGCCTCTGACGAAGCCGCAGCGGGCGCAAGCGGTCCCGATCGGACACGTCCGTCCCAGTACGGATCGCGACACTTGCACGCAACCATCTCCGCGAGAACGCAACGGCAGTGCCGCCACGGAGCACTAGAAGAACCCGCCACCTAGCGGACGAAGTCACACCCTTCCTCCACCCTCTGGTCCGATTGCGTTTGGACTACCCCAGACGGACGGTCATATCGAGGGGCATCATTTCTCAACCGACCTTGAGCCCCAGAATGTCGTCCAGCCCCTCCGCGGTCGCGCCCGCCGTCTGCTTGATCCCATCGCCGATGCGCTCGGTGCTCGCGAGCACTACCCCGACTGCGGCTTCAGCCCGCTCCTGTAGGGCGTTGCGGGCGATCGAGATCGTCCCCCCAAGTACGGGAGCGAGCGCACTATTGCCGTCCCTGGGGCGCTGACCGATCTGCTGTCGTGGCACGTCCGTGAGGTCGGCGTTCACGGCGAGGAACGATGGCTCTTCGCCTCCGGCTCGGATCGCTTGAACCGCAACAGTGCAGGCAGCCTCTGGCGATCCACGCGGGCGGCTGCGGGTCTCCCCGGGGAGTACACCCTCCATGACCTCAGGCACTTCTATGCGAGTGCCCTCATCGCGGCGGGGTGCGATGTGGTCACCGTCCAGCGCGCCTTGGGTCACCAGTCCGCGACCATCACGCTCGGTGTATACAGCCACCTCTGGCCGACCGCCGAGGACCGCACCCGCTCCGCAGCAGCGGACCTTATGACGGAGGTCCTTGGCGATTCTGCGGACTCTGTGCGGACCGGCACCCCGTAAGAGGGCTCTGAGCAGCGCAAACGCTGAGCGTCAGCGGTAGTTGGTGAACTGCAGCGCCACGTCGAGGTCCTTCTCCTTGAGCAGCCGCTGCACCGCCTGGAGCTCGTCGCGCGACTTCGAGGTGACCCGCAGCTCGTCCCCCTGGATCTGGGACTTGACGCCCTTGGGTCCCTCGTCGCGGATGATCTTGCCGATCTTCTTGGCGTTCTCCGAGGAGATGCCGCTCTTGAGGCCCGCCTCGAGCCGGAACTCCTTGCCCGAGGCGTAGGGCTCCCCGTCGTGGGTGTAGTCGAGGTGCTTGAGCGAGACGCCACGCTTGACCAGCTTGGTCTGCAGCACGTCGAGCACCGCCTTGCACCGCTCCTCGCTGTTGGCGGCCATCGAGATGGTCTCGCCGGACAGCTCGACCCGGGCCCCCACGTTGCGGAAGTCGTAGCGGTTGCCGATCTCCTTGGCGGCCTGGTTGACGGCGTTGGCGACCTCCTGGTGATCGACCTTGCTGACGATGTCGAAGGACGAGTCGGCCATGGGCATACCTCCTGTGTCGTGGCCGGTGGCGGCCCGCTCGCGGGTTCGGACCACCGGGGGTGTGACTGTTAGCATGTCACCCGCGCTTCGCGCACTGGCAGGTTGTCCGAGCGGCCAATGGAAGCGGACTGTAAATCCGTCGGCGTATGCCTACGCAGGTTCGAATCCTGCACCTGCCACCCTGAGGACGGGCACCGGGAGACCGGTGCCCGTCCTTCGTCGTCCCGCCCCCTTCGGTATGCCCGTCGCCGCCCGCGGCGGAGCGGCGCCTGCAACACGGGCCCGACCCCCGACATAGTGCAGGTGGACGGGCCGACGGGGCTGGCCGCAGCAGCCAGGAGGAGCAATGCCGCTACGCCTCGCCGGGGACGACCCCGGCACGGACCGCGCCGGGGACACCCGGGACGCCGCCTGGTTCGACTCGTTCTTCGCCCGGCACGCCACCCAGGTGCACCGCTACTACACCCGTCGCGCGAACCACGACGACGTGGAGGACCTCACCGCCGAGGTCTTCGCCACCGCCTGGCGGCGCCGGGAGAAGATCCCGTCGGACTACGAGCTGCCGTGGCTCTACCGCACGGCCTCCTACGTCCTGGCCAACCACCGCCGCAAGCCCACCCTCACCCTCCTGGCGGACTACTCCGGTCAGGAAGAGGGAGAGCTGCACGTCCGCAGCGTCGACCCGGCCGAGCTGGTCATGGCCGACGAGGACGTCCGGCAGGCGATGTCCCGGCTCAGCACCCGGGACCGCTCGATCCTCATGCTCCACGCCTGGGAAGGGCTCGACGGCGAGGGTCTGGCCCGCGCGCTCGGGCTCACCCGCGGCGGCGGCGCCGCCGCGCTCTCCCGGGCCCGCGCCCGGCTGCGCGAGGCCTGGGAGCACGACCACTAGACAGCACGCCGGACCGCACGGTCCGGCAGACCGGCACCACCTGCGCACCACCGCACCGAAGGAGACCGATCATGGTCGAGCACCACGACGACGAGGCACTGCACCGGCTGCGCGCCAGCGACCCGGCCACCGGGTCGCACCCGGACCTCTCCCGGCTGCGCGCGCTGGTCGAGCACAAGGCGCCCGCGAGCGGGAGCACCGGCGCCGACTCCGCCGCCCGCGTCGACGACCTGCTCCGCGACCCGGTCATCCGGGCACCGTGGGTGGCGGCCGCATGCATCGGGGCGCTGGCGATCGGTGGCGCCGGGTATGCCGTCGGCGCGCAGCGCGGCCCCGGCACCCTGCTCGTCGCGGGCCAGGACTCGCTCCTGGGCGCCGCCGGGGCCGGCATGGACGCCGGGCTGAGCGCGGAGGTGGCCGGGTCGTCCTACGCGAGCAGCGGCTCGGTCGACGCCGACCCGGAGCCCTACGACCCCGGCCCCGTCCGCCTCGTGGCGGCCCCCGGCCTGTCGCAGGAAGCCACCACCGCGCCCATCTCGGTGCTGCGCAGCGACGAGGACCCCGAGGCCTTCGTCTCGGCCTGGGCCGAGACGTTGGGCATCGACGGGGTGCCGATGAAGGTGGACGCCGAGTTCCTCCCGGAGGGCGACGTCGGGCTGGCCGAGGCCGACAGCGGGCGGATGCTCATGGCCTCCACCGAGGGCGGCGGGTTGCACGTGTCCTACACCGACATGTTCGCCTCCCCCGACTGCGGGGAGAGCTTCGCCTACGCCGTGGGGGAGGAGCGCGAGATGCTCGCCGACTACTGGGAGGCGACCTTCGGGGAGGGCACCCCGCTGCCGACCGCCGACGACTGCCGCGAGACGACCGGCGAGCGCCCCACGGACGAGCAGGCCGAGGGCGCGGCGCGCGACTTCCTCGCACAGGCGCAGATCCCCACGGACGCCTTCACCTTCGTGGTGAGCGAGTACGACCAGAGCACCCCCTTCGCCCACGTCGAGGCGGCACCTCCCGGCGGCGCCTACGGGCCGAAGCACATCAGCCTCACCGTGGGTCCGGAGGGCGTCATCGCCGCCTACGCGGGGCTGGGCGAGATGGTCCCGATCGGGGACTACCCGGTGATCTCCCCCACGGAGGCCGTGGAGCGCTACGGCGAGAAGGAGTTCTCGCAGGAGTACGGCGTGCAGCTCCCCGAGGACCTCGAGGACACCCGGCCGTCCGGGACGGGGACCACCTTCGTCGCACCCGACCTGCCCGATGCCCCGGAGGTCGAGGACGGCATGTCGCTCCCGCTGCTCCTCAAGGACAAGGAGGTCACCGGCGCCGAGCTCGTGCGGGGCACGATCTACACCCACTCGGGCAACATGGAGGTCCCGGTGTGGGAGCTGTCGACAGGCGACGGCATGACCTACCCGGTGATGGCCGTTGCCGACGAGTCGATCGACTGGATCGCCTGGGAGTGACCGAGCCGGTGGGACGATGGCGGGCGTGACCTCCGCCATCGTCCCCCCCCTGCTCCCCCGCCCGCCGGCCCTGGTGCTGCGCGGGCACATCTTCGACAGCGGCCGCCCGGCCGTGATGGCCATCGTCAACCGCACCGCCGACAGCTTCTGGGCCGGCAACCGGCACAGCGCTCTCGACGACGCCCTGGCCGCGCTGCACGCCGCCGTCGAGCACGGTGCCGACATCATCGACGTGGGCGGGGTCCGCGCCGGTCAGGAGGGCGAGGAGGTCGGCGCCGCCGAGGAGCTGGACCGGGTCATGCCGTTCCTCGAGGCGGCGCGGCAGGCATACCCGGACCTGGTGCTGTCGCTGGACACCTGGCGCAGCGAGGTGGCCGAGGCCGCGGCCGGGCTCGTCGACCTGGTCAACGACACCTGGGCCGGGCACGACCCCGAGCTGGTGCACAGCGCGGCGCGGGCGGGCGCCGGCGTCGTCGTCTCGCACACCGGCGGGTTGCCGCCGCGCACCGACCCGGTCGACGTGCGGTATGCCGACTCCCGGGGTGACGACGAGCTGGCCGTGGTCCGTGACGTCCTGGCGGTGCTCGCGCGGGGCGCGCAGGGCGCGGTGCAGGCGGGGGTGCCGCCCGAGCGGGTGCTGGTGGACCCGACGCTGGACTTCGGCAAGACGACCCGGCACTCGCTCACGACGCTGCGGCACACCGCCGACGTCGCGGCCCTGGGCTATCCGGTGCTGCAGGCGCTGTCGCGCAAGGACTTCGTCGGCGAGACCCTCGACCTGGAGGCCGACGACCGGCTGGAGGGGACGCTCGCGGCGACCGCCGTCGCCGCCTGGCTGGGCACCACGGTCTTCCGCGCCCACGACGTGCGAGCCACCCGGCGGGCGGTCGACATGGTGGCGAGCATCCGCGGCGACCGTCCCCCGGCCCGGGCCGTCAGGGGCGAGCCCGGCCGGCACCGAGCACCGGCGGGCGCGGGCATACCTGACCGGTGCGCGGCTCCGGCGCCTGAGCACGCCCGGCGAGGGGTCGGGTCAGAGACGCTCGATGCCCGGCTGACCGGACTGGGCCATCTGCTCCAGGCGGGCGATCCGCTGACCCATCGGCGGGTGCGTGGCGAACATCTTCGTGACGTCGCGGGCCCGGAACGGATTGGCGATCATCATGTGGCTGGCGTTGACGACCTGCCGCTCGGGCGCGAGCGGCGCCTGCTGCGTCCCGGCCTCGAGCTTGCGCAGCGCGGAGGCGAGCGCGAGCGGGTCACCGGTGAGCTGGGCGCCGTCCTCGTCGGCGTCGTACTCCCGGGTGCGGCTGATGGCGAGCTGCACGACGGTCGCGGCGAAGGGTGCGAGCAGCGCCATCGCGAGCATGGCCAGCGGGTTGCCACCGTTGTCGCGGCTGCCGCCGAAGAAGAAGGCGAGCTGCGCCACCGAGGTGATGACACCGGCGATGCCGGCCGCGACCGAGCTGGTGAGGATGTCGCGGTTGTAGACGTGCATGAGCTCGTGGCCGAGGACACCGCGCAGCTCGCGCTCGTCGAGCAGGTGCAGGATGCCCTCGGTGCAGCAGACCGCGGAGTTCTGCGGGTTGCGCCCGGTCGCGAAGGCGTTGGGCGCGGCGGTCGGGCTGACGTAGAGCCGGGGCATGGGCTTGCCCGCCTGCTGGGACAGCTCCTCGACGATGCGGTACATCTGCGGCTGCTGCTCCCGGGTGACCGGCTGGGCCCGCATGGCGCGGATCGCCAGCTTGTCCGAGTTCCAGTAGCTGTAGAACGTCGTCGCGAGACCGAACAGGGCGAAGATCCAGATCCAGCTACCGCCGAGGAGCGCACCCATCCCCAGGAAGATCGCCCAGATGGCGCCGAAGAGGAAGGTCGTCTTCAGCCCGTTGTAGTGCTTGTGCATGTCAGGTCAACGACGGGGCGTCGTGCCGGTGTTCCCGAGGTATGCCTGTCGGTGCCTGCGTGCCGAGCGCGGGTGACCGGGACGCACCCAGTGGCTCACTTCGGTCGGCATACCAGGCCTGATCGGGCTCACCACTGGGCCACTCGGTGCACCGGGCAGGCCCCGGAGGTCAGATGACGCCGATCGGGGCGATGCTGCCGACCACGAGGGCGGCGGTGAGCAGACCGACGAGCACCCACAGCCGGACCGGGACATCGGGGCCGGGCGCCCCGCCCGTCTGCTGCGCCGCAGGCTCGTCCCCGCTCTGCTGCGCCTCCGGCTCGTCCCCGGTCTCGTCGCCCGGCGCGCTCCCCCGGCTCGCCCGCGCGCGGACAGGCCGGCGGGCCGACCGGCCCCCCTGGGCGGCGAGCACGACCAGCCAGCGCAGGTAGACCGCGATGCCGAGGGCGATGTTGACCGCCGCGACGACCGCCAGCCACCACGTCTCGTCGCCCAGGACCGGGCGCAGCGCCACCACCTTGGCGACGAGACCCGCGATCGCCGGTGGCAGGCCGGCCAGCGCCAGCAGGGCCAGCCCGAGCGGCACCGCGAGCAGCGGCCGGTCCCGGAGGAGACCGCGGTGCAGCTCGAGCGACGTGGACCCCGCTGCGGGCGACGCGCCCTGCGTCCCGTCGGAGGCGCTGTCCCGGACCAGTCCGGCGACGGCTGCCACGACCACGAAGGCCAGCAGCGTGGCCGTGATGTAGACCACGAGGTAGGACCCGGCGGCGCTGGCGGCCCGCGCCGACAGCGAGGCCAGCGGCAGCAGCACCCAGCCGGCCTGCGCCACGGTGGACCACGCGAGCAGCCGCACCGCGTCCTGCTGCACCAGCGCCACGAGATTGCCCACCGTCATCGACGCCGCCGCCAGCAGCGCGATCGCGACCAGGGTGGTCCCCTCTACCGCACCGAGCGCACGAACCACGACCACGAGACCGCCGAGGGCAGCCACCTTCGACACCGTGGCCAGGTAGGCCGTCACCGGCAGCGGCGCCGCGGCATACGTGATCGGCGTCCACGCGTGGAAGGGCACGGCGGACACCTTGAACGCCAGGCCTGCCACGAGCAGCACCGCGGCCAGCACGAGCAGCTCGGGGTGCGGCGCCGAGGGTATGCCGGTGAAGCGGGTGCTGCCGGTCGCCGCGGCCCAGAAGGCCGCACCCAGCGCGAGCAGCCCGAACGAGACCAGCGAGGTCGTCAGCAGCGCGACCGCGCCGTCCACGGCCCGCGCGCGACGGGGCGCCGCCCAGGTGGTGCGCGCGAGCGCCACGAGCACGACCGTGGGCAGCGTGGCCAGCTCGAGGGAGACCAGCAGCGAGCCGAGGTCGCCCGCTGCGGGCACCGCGACCACCCCGGCGGTCGCTGCCAGCAGCAGCGCGAGCACCACGGGCGCACGACCCGTCGGCTCCGGCCCGCCGTCGCGGCCCGGCGCCGACCAGTCGGGCCAGGCCAGCACCAGGACGACCAGTGCCCCCAGCAGCGCCGCCAGCTGGAGCGCAGAGACGAGGTCATCGGCGGCGTAGGCGCACCAGCCGTCCGGCAGGCACAGCGCTCCGCGGCGGTCCCCGGGAGGGAGCAGGAGGCCGGGCACCGCCGCAGCCGCACCGGCCAGCAGGCCGCGCCGCCGAGGTAGAGGTGCGGTGTCCGCCGTCCCGGGAGCGCCACGTCCAGCACGAGCACCAGCACCGCGGCCACCACGGGCGCGAGCACCGGCAGCAGCGCCAGCAGGTCGAGCTGCAACGTCATCGCGCGAGCACCCCCTCGACGAAGGGCGCCGTCACCGACAGCAGCACCGTCGGCAGCAGGCCGAGCAGCAGCACCAGCACGCCCAGCAGGCGCAGGGCGGTCCGCTCGGTCCGGACGGCGTCGGGGATGCGCGGCTCGACCCGGTCGCCGAACCACACCTCGCGCAGCACCCGGACGGTGTAGGCGACGGCCAGCGCACCACCGACCGCGCCGACCACCGCGAAGGCCCGGAACCAGCCCTCCGGCCGGTCCGGCGCCGGCGACCACGCCGCCAGCAGACCGCCGATCTCACCCCAGAAGACCGCCAGCCCGGGCAGCCCGCTGGAGGCCGCCATACCGACCATCAGCGCCAGCCCGAGGTGCGGGGTGACCTCGCGCAGCGCCGCGTGCCGCAGGGTCAGGTCCGCGCTGCCCCACCGGTGCTTGAGCCCGCCGACGACGACGAAGAGCAGCGCCGAGACCAGGCCGTGCGCGACGTTGCCGAAGAGCGCCGCCTGCAGCCCGGCCTGCGTCCCGGAGGCGATCCCGAGGACGACGAAGCCCAGGTGCGCCACCGAGGACCAGGCGATGAGCCGTTTGAGGTCGCGCTCGACGAGACAGATGAGCGAGGCCCAGACGATGCCGGCGACCGCGAGCCCACCCAGCAGCGGCGACCAGGCGGCGAAGCCCTCGGGTACCACCGGCACGACCAGCCGCACCATGCCGTAGGTGCCGAGCTTGAGCAGGACCGCCGCGAGGAGCACCGAGCCGGCGGTGGGGGCCGTGGCGTGCACCCACGGCAGCCAGGTGTGCAGCGGGAAGACGGGGACCTTGAGCGCGAGCCCCACGAGCAGAGTCGCGGCGATCGCGAGCTGCGAGCCGCGACCCAGGGTGGCGCCCCCCTGCGCCGCCCACACCTGCAGGTCGGTGGTGCCCAGCGCCGTGGCGAGCGCGAGGATGCCGAGCAGCACCAGCGAGGAGCCGACGACGGTCACCAGCAGGAAGCGCAGCGCGGCGCCGTCCCGGTCGCTCCCGGGGTCGCCGTGCCGGGCCACCAGCAACCACATGGGCACGAGCACCAGCTCGAAGCGACGAAGAAGAGCAGGGCGTCCCCGGCGAGGAACGCCAGCAGCGCCCCCAGGAGCACCAGCAGCAGGCAGGCGTGGTAGCTCGCCAGGCCCGGCACGTCGACCCCGCGCACCACCGGGATGGGCGAGGTGGGGTCGCTGTCCTCGAGGTCGACCGCGACAGTGCGGGCCTCCCGGGCCGGGTGCAGGTGGAGCGCCGTGGCCACGACGCCCACCACCGCCGTCAGCAGCAGCAGCGGCACGGACAGCCCGTCCGGGCGGAGGGTGAACCACACGCCGAGGCTCGGGATCCAGCTCACCTCGACGACGGGGCGGTCCAGCGCGACCCCGGCCACGCCGAGGGCGCTGACCAGCGCCGCCGCCACCGAGCTGCGGTGCACCGCGCGATGCCCGGGCTGCTCGGGCCAGCGGCCCACCACGAGCAGCATCACGGCGGCGAGCAGGAGCGGGGCGAGCGCGAGGGCATACCACCAGGCGCCCAGGTCGGGCACCAGGGCGAGGACGTCGTCCCGCACCCGGCTCAGCGTCCCGGTCACGCCGTCACCACCCCGATCGCCGCCAGCAGCAGCATCCCGGCCAGCACCAGCGCCAGGCCCGGCGTCGCCCGCCGCGGGCTGGTGAGGTCACCGACCCGGCCGAGCGGTCGCGCGCCGGCCCCCAGACCCCGGACCCAGGCGTCGAGGACCTGGTCGTCGAACCACGCGACGCCCCGCGCCAGGGCGAGCACCGGCATGGCGACGAGCACGCGGTAGGCGGCGTCGGCGTGCAGGCCGCGCTCGGCGGCGAGGCTGGCCGCGCCCGGTATGCGTGCTGCCGCGTCGCGGGTGCGCACGCCCCCCGCCGCGAGCCGGACGAGCAGCGCGCTCACCAGCATGAGCAGCAGCGTCGCCGCGGTGAGCTGCAGGTCGAGCGCGACCTGCGGCCCCCAGACCGGCAGCAGCGCGACCAGCCCGCCGAGCAGGGTCATGATCATGAGGAAGGAAGTGCCCATGCGGGCGGAGGAGCTGATCGCCGCCTCGGCCCGCTCCACCCCCTCGGCCTCCTGCAGCACCTGCGGCTCGTCGAAGAAGTCGTCGATCCGCTGCACCGGGCCGGGGTGGTAGGTCTGCGCCAGGCCCTGCACCGCCGTCGGTCGGCTCAGCACCAGCCAGGCGCGCATGCAGTAGGCCGCCGTGAGCGGCGCGCTCGCCCCGACCGAGGCCAGGACCAGCACGGAGACCAGACCTCCGGCCGCACCCGGGCTCGTGCCGGCCTCCGCGGTGCCGAGAATGAGCTCCTTGGAGAAGAAGCCGACGAAAGGCGGCACCCCGGCGAGGGCGAGCAGGCCCCAGCCGAACCGGTGCCGCAGGACCCGGTAGCGCCGGGCACCGGAGGCGACCAGGGCCATGGCGGTGCCGCCGACGAGGACGCCCAGCCAGCCGGTGGTGAGGAAGAGCAACGCCTTGAACCACGCGTGCGCGACGAGGTGCTGCAGCGCCGCGTCCGGGCCGGTGGCCGGGGTGGCGGCCGCGAGCACGGCGAGCATGAGCGCGACCTGGCTGACGGTGGACCAGGCCAGGAGCCGCTTGAGATCGCCCTGCGCGAAGGCGAGGACGGCGGCGCCGATCATGGTCAAGCACGCCAGCACCGCGAGCAGCATGCGCGCGGGGCCGGAGAGGACGAGCAGCCCGAAGAGCTGGGTCAGCACCACGGTGCCGGCGGCCACCATCGTCGCCGCGTGGATGAGCGCGGAGGCCGGCGTCGGTCCCTCCATGGCGTCCGGCAGCCAGTCCTGGAACGGGAAGAGCGCCGACTTGCCGGCGACGCCGAGGACGAGCAGGCACAGCGCCGCCGTGAGCGTGGGCGAGGTGCCGACCTCGGCCCAGTGCTGCACCACCTCGGTCGTGCGGGTGGTCCCGGCACCGGCGGCGAGCACGACCAGGCCGAGGACGAAGCCGATGTCGGCCGTGCGGGTCACCAGCAGCGCCTTGCTCGCGGCGCGCGCCGCGGCCGAGCGCGCCGACTGGTGCCCGATGAGCAGGTAGGAGCACCAGCCCATCACCTCCCAGCCCACGAGCGTCAGCAGCAGGTCGTCGGAGTGGACGAGCAGCAGCATCGCCGCCGTGAAGAGCGACACGGTCGCCGCGAACGGTCGGTAGCGGGGGTCGTACCAGAGGTACCACCGGGCATACCCCTGGACGACGAGGGCCACGGCGGCGACCGTCGCCGCGACCAGCGCCGTCGGCCACGTCACGAGGAGGCGCAGCGGCGCCTCGAGGTCACCGAGCCGCAGCGCTCCGATCGTCCCGACGTCGCGCTGCGCGCCCTCGATCCGGGTGAGCGTGTAGAGCTGCCACGTCGTCGCCACGACGGCCACGAAGGAGCCGCCGACCCCGACCCAGGCGGCGAGCCGGTTGGAGCGTCCGGTCAGACCGAGCCCGGCGAACGCGGCCAGCAGCGTCGCCAGGACCGCCCAGTGGGCCGGGGCTCCCCACAGGTCCGGCATGGGCAGGTCGGGCAGCGGCAGGTCCGGCAGCTGCAGCTCGGACCAGGGCAGGTCGGGCAGCTCAGGCACGCTCCCCCACCTCCCCGGGATCGGGGCCGTCGAGCTCCGCGTGCAGGTCGACGTGCCCGCGGGCGCGGAAGAGCGCGAGCAGGACCGCGAGCGCGACCACCACCTCGGCCGCCGCGATCGTGATGACGAAGAGGGTCAGCACCGCGGCTCCCGGGTCGCCCGCCGCGCCGGTCTGGGCGACCGTCACCAGCAGCAGGCCCGCCGCGCCGAGCAGCAGCTCGACCCCGACGAGCACGAGAACGGCGTGCCGCCGGGCGAGGATGCCGTAGGCCCCGAGGCCGGCGAGCACGGCGACGAGCAGGTAGGGCAGCGCGGGGCGGATCACGCGTCCTCCCCCTGCACGGCCTCGACCTCGGGCGGCGCGTCCGGCCGCTGGCTGGGGTCGTCCTGGCCGCCGACCGGGGCGCGGGCCACCGCCACCGCCGCGACCAGTGCCGTGAGCAGCAGGACCGAGAGCAGCTCGAACGGCCAGACGTCGGTGCCGAAGATCGTGGCGGCCACCGCCTCGTTGCCGGCACCGTCGACCGGCACGCTGCCCCACCCGAAGGCGGAGAGCAACGCCCCGCCGAGCACGACCGCCGTGCCGCCGCCGACCAGCCCCGCGGCCACCCGCTGCGGCACCGACGTCACGACCGGCACGCCGCCGGAGCGGGTGAGCATGAGGGCGAAGAGCACGAGCACGACGACGGCACCGACGTAGACCAGCAGCTGGACCAGGGCGACCAGCTCGGCCCCCAGCACGAGGTAGCACCCGGCCAGGCCGCCGAGCGTCACCACGAGCCACAGGGCGGCGTGCAGCACCTGCCGCGAGGACACCGCCAGCAGGGCGCGCCGGCGGTCACCAGCCCGACGGCGCAGAAGAGGACGTCCAGACCGCTCACGGCCCGTCCTCCGCAGCGGGCAGCGCGCTGTCGGGCACCGTGTCCATGAAGGTGCCGAGCCGCTCCTTGTCGTGCAGCAGGTTGCGGATGTCGCCTTCGGCGTAGGCGAAGTCCGGCGCCCAGAAGAGGGCGTCGAAGGGGCATACCTCGATGCAGATGCCGCAGTACATGCACAGCGAGAAGTCGATGTCGAAGCGGTCGAGCACGTTGTGCGAGCGCTCGCGACCCCCCTCGGTCTCCGCGGGCAGGGTCTCCTTGTGCGAGTCGATCGTGATGCACCAGTCCGGGCACTCGCGGGCGCACAGCATGCACGACGTGCAGTTGTCCTCGAGCAGCGCGATGACGCCGCGGCTGCGCTCGGGCAGCTGGGGCTCGGTATGCGGGTACTGCGCCGTGTGCGCGCGCCGGGTCGCGGTGCGCCCGGTCGTGGCCAGCCCCCGCAGCAGGCCCGTGACGCCCCTCATGCGAGGACCACCACGCCGACGCCGGTGATCGCCAGCTGCAGGAGCGCGAGCGGCAGCAGCACGAGCCAGGCCAGGCGCTGCAGCTGGTCCTCGCGCACCCGCGGCCAGGCGACGCGCAGCCAGAGGACGAGGACCGCGACCCCCGTCGCCTTGAGCAGCGTCCACAGCGCCGACGGCGCCGATGTCGCCCCAGGGTCCGCGCCACCCGCCGAGGAAGAGCACGGTGAACAGCAGTGCCATGACGACGATGCCGGCATACTCGGCGAGCAGGAAGAAGGCGAAGCGCAGCCCGGTGTACTCGGTCAGCGGGCCGAAGACGATCTCGGAGTCGGCGACCGGCGCGTCGAACGGGGTGCGCTGCAGCTCGGCGACGCTCGCGGCGAGGAAGACCACGGCGGCCGGCAGCTGCCAGGCGAGCCACCACCAGGACCACTCCTGGACGATCCCGGTGAGGGAGAGGGTCCCGGCGGCCATGGCCACGCTGGCCGCCGCCAGCACCAGCGGCAGCTCGTAGGACACCAGCTGCGCGCCGGCGCGCAGGCCCCCGAGCAGGGAGTACTTGTTGCCCGAGCCCCACCCGGCCATGAGCGTGCCGATGACGCCGACGCTCGTCACCGCCAGCACGAGGAGCAGGCTGGCGGGGACGTCGACGGCGACCCAGGTGGCGGCGAGCGGGATCGCGGCGAGCGCCACGAGGTAGGGGATGAGGGCCACCGCGGGCGCAGCCGGAAGACGGGACGGTCCGCGGCCGCGGGCACGACGTCCTCCTTCTGGGCGAACTTGATGCCGTCGGCCACGAGCTGGCCGATGCCGTGCGGACCGGCCTCCATCGGCCCGAGCCGTCCCTGCATGTGGCCCATGAGCTTGTGCTCGAGCTGGCCGACCGCCAGGGGCAGCACGAGGAAGGCCGCCAGCACACAGGCGGCCTTCAGCCCGGCCTCGAGGGCCCACGGGAGTTCGGCGAGCATCGCGCTCACCCTAACGACTGGCACCCACGACCTGCGGGAGCCGCACCGCAGGGCTGACCGCCCCGTACGTGCAGACCGACCGCGGGGTCTGCGCGCAGAGTGCGCGGGGTGGTTGACGCAGCACGCGCGGGCGTCCGGGCATGACGTCAGATCGGTTGATGGTGACGTCATAGTGATGTCACTATGCCGTCATGGATCTGTCGCCCTACCTCGAGGCCGTGTCCGGAGACCTGGCCCGCTCGACCGCGCTCGCCGACGAACCCACCCGCGAGGTGGTGCGGCGCCTCGTCCCCTCGATCGAGCCCGCGGTGCGGCTCGCACTGGTGCAGGCGCTCTCCGACGCCGCCGCCGCGATCACCGCCGAGCTGGACGACGCGGTCGTCACCCTCCGCATGGACGGCCGGGACCCCGCGCTGGAGGTCCGGCAGCTGCCCTCCCCCGCAGAGGCCGACGACCCGGAGCGCGGCGTCCGCGGCGCCGACAACGAAGAGGACGACGACGACAAGGGTCGTGGCACCGCGCGCCTCACCGTCCGGCTGCCCGAGACGCTGAAGCGTCGGGCCGAGGCCCGGGCCGAGCAGGCGGAGACCTCGCTCAACACCTGGGTCGTGCAGACGCTGCGCCGGGCGACCGACTCCCCCGTCCAGGCGCCGCCGCAGACCTCGACGCCGCCATCCGCAGCAGCGCCACACCCACTCCCCGCCGGGTCACCGGCTGGGCCTGAGAGGACACCATGAGCACCACGGCACAGAGCACCAGCACCTACAGCTTCACCGAGGACGACCTCGTCCACGTGGAGGTCAAGAACCACCGCGGGGACATCGCCGTCGTCTTCGACGCATCGGAGGGGTCGGCCGAGATCACCCTGAGCTGCGCCCGCCCGGTGGACTTCGGCCCCGTGACGGCGGTCGCGCAACGAGGTCGGGTGCTCGTCGACGTGCCCGCGCTCGTCGACCCGGAGGGCCCGGGCCGGGGCTTCTCGGTGTCGATCGGCTCCTTCTCCTTCGGCACCGGCCACGAGGCGGTGCACGTCGAGGTGCACCTCCCCCCGAGGACCGAGCTGAAGACCAGCACGAAGAACGGCGACATCGTCCTCCAGGGCCTCGGCGGTGCGGCCACGGTCCGCTCCGGCTCGGGAGACCTGTCGCTCGAGGAGGTCGGCATGCTGAGCGCGTCGACCGGCTCCGGCGACGTCCGCATCGGCCAGCTCCGCGCCGGCTCGGTCACCACCGGGTCCGGCGACGTCGTGCTCGACGAGGCCACCGGGCCGGAGTCCCTGGAGGTGCGCTCGGGCAGCGGCGACCTGACCCTCGCCCGGACGGCGCAGGACACCACCCTCACGACCGGCAGCGGCGACGTCGACGTCGCGCACTCCCGGGGAGAGCTGTCGGTGCGCACCGGGACCGGCGACGTCCGGGTGCGGGTGCGCCGGGGCATACCCGTGTGGCTCGACCTGTCCAGCGGGCTCGGCCAGGTCCGGCGGGACGTCGAGGGCGTCGGTGCCCCGGGCGAGGACGAGGACTTCCTGCGCGTCGGTGTGCGCACCGGCACCGGGGACATCACGGTCCAGCACTGACCCGGGCACGATGGGGGTATGCAGATCCGCCCCCTCACCCTCGACCACGCCGATGCCGCGGCCCGCCTCTGGGACCAGGGTGGTCTCACCCGACCCTGGAACGACCCGCGCGCCGACTTCAGGACCGCGGTGCAGGGACCGGCCTCCGAGGTGCTGGGGGCGCTGGAGGCCGACACCCTGCTCGGCACGGTCATGGTGGGCCACGAGGGGCACCGCGGGTGGCTCTACTACCTGGCGGTCGACGCCGATCGACGCGGCGCCGGGGTCGGGCGGGCGCTGGTCGCGGCGGCGGAGCGGTGGATCGAGGACCAGGGCATCCCCAAGGTCATGCTCATGATCCGCGCGGAGAACGACGCTGTCCGGCGCTTCTACGCCGGGCTGGGCTACGTCGACCAGGAGGTCTCCGTGCTCGGTCGCTTCCTCGACGACGACCTGCAACGGCTGCGGCAGGGGCGGGGGGCGGGTAGGTCGCTTCGGGCGGCAGCTCAGTCCGGCCGCGGCCCCCAGGACGGGTCCGGCACCCCGGGCGGGAGCAGCCGCTTGCGTGGTCGCCGCGGCCGTGCCGCCGCTGACGACGGTCCTGCCCCCTCGCCCGAGCCCTCCCCCGGCTCCTTGGCGCCGGGCCACGGCTTGGAGGCACGCGCCCCCAGCACGAAGTCCTTGCGCAGCGGGGTCCCCTCGAAGCCCTCCGGCAGCAGCAGCGGGCGCAGACCCAGGCCGGTGCCGTCGTCGAAGCCCTCGAAGCCGACCCCGAACATCTCGTGCGTCTCCCGCTCGTGCCACGCGACGCCGGCGAAGAGGTCCGTGACCGAGGCGAGGGTCCCGCCCTCGGGAAGCCGGGTGCGCAGCAGCAGCCGCCGGAGCCCGCCGCGACCCGCGCCCCGGACGTCGAGGAGGTGCGCCAGGACCTCCACCCCGGGCGCGAGCGGCGCCTCGGGGTCGGCACCGTCATCCGGCGCAGCCCCTGCCTCTCTGCCCTCGGAGCGCTCCGCGGCCTCGTCCTGCGCCACCTCGGCGTCGGTCTCGTCGACCGCGGACAGCCAGTCGAAGAAGGCATACCCCTCCTCGCGTGCGGCGCGCACCGCGTCGTACCACTCCTCCGGCGGCACGCGACGCTCCGTCACCGAGGGAGCGGCGTGCGCCGGGTCGCCGAGCGTCATGGACCCACCGTAGAGCGCGTCCTGCGGCGGTGCTCGCACCGGCGACGCGGACTCAAGCCTGCTCCGGTGGGGCGACGAGGCGCGGGTGACCTCGGCCGCGGTGACCGGACGGTCGGCATACCGCCCGCCGTGGCGCGCCCGCGCCCGTCCCGGTGTCTCCGCGGCGATCTGCTCCTGCAGCGTGACGATGCCGTGCAGCAGCGCCTCCGGGCGCGGCGGGCAGCCGGGCACGTAGACGTCCACCGGGATGAGCTGGTCGACCCCCTTGGTCACCGAGTAGCTGTCCCAGTAGGGACCGCCGGAGTTGGAGCAGGCCCCGAAGGAGATGACGTACTTCGGCTCGGGCATCTGGTCGTAGAGCCGCCGGATGACCGGCGCCATCTTGTCCGTCACGGTGCCCGAGACGACCATGAGGTCGGACTGTCGCGGCCCGGGGGCGAAAGGGATGACGCCCAGCCGGATGAAGTCGTGGCGCGCCATCGAGGCGCTGATGAACTCGATCGCGCAGCACGCGAGGCCGAAGTTGAAGACCCAGAGGGAGTACCGCCGGCCCCAGTTGAGAACGACCTGGACCGCGCGGGGCGCCTTCTCGACCGGCGCGCCGACGCGCGGCGTCGGCAGGCTGGCGGTATGCCCGGTGCCGGGCCCGGTCGGCGCGCTCACCTCACCACCACCGCAGCAGCCCGCGCCGCCACACGTGCAGCAGTGCCACGACGAGGACGCCGATGAAGATCGCCATCTCGACCAGGCTGGCGAGGCCGAGGTCGGTGCGGAGCACCAGCGCCCAGGGAAAGAGGTAGACCGCGTCGACGGCGAAGACGACGTAGAGCAGGGCATACACGAGGTAGCGGACGCTGCCCTGCTCCCAGCCGCTGCCGACGGGGTCGACGCCGGACTCGTAGGTCGTGACCTTGGCCGGGGTCGGGTCGCTCGGCGCCAGCAGCCGCCGGGCGCCGAAGGCGGTCGCGACCAGGGCCACGCCCAGGAGCGTGACCAGCACGACGACGAGGTAGTCGGACATCGCCGTCAGACTAGCCGGGACCCTGCGCCAGGTGCTGGAGGCCGGCCTCGACGATCGTGATCGCCCGGAGCTGGTCGACGGGCTCGCCGCTGGCGGTGAGGACGACGAGCACGACCCCCTCGGGCGGGAAGGCGTCGGGGTCGCCGTAGGGCTCGGAGGTCTCTAGATAGAACGAGAGCGCCAGCACGCCCGGCACGGAGCCGCCCTTGAAGGCCTGGTAGGCGACGCCCTCTGGCGGGGTGAGGCCGGGGTTGACGGCGAGGATGTCGCGCACCGGCCCGGCCTGCTCGGTCCTGGCCTGCAGCTGCAGCCGGGCGTGCAGCCCGCAGACCTCGGCGCCGGTGAGGAACCAGTCGGCCCCGCTCTCCCAGACGGGCTCGGTCACCGACCCCGGTGCGAGGTCCAGCTCCTCGGGCAGGTCGGCCAGGATCGCCTCCCGGCGCTCGGGGACCTGCGCCTCGGACCAGCGGTCCCGCACCTCGCTGTCCACCTGCCACCCGAGCTGGAAGAGCTGCCGGGTCGTGGGCACCGGCATGATGCGCGTCGGGTCGATCCCGGCGGTGAGGGCGCTCTCGCGCAGGGCGCGCTGGCCGACGGCCTCGATGAGCAGGTCGGTGGCGGTGTTGTCGCTGATCGAGATCATCAGCTCGGCGGCCTCGCGAACGGTGACCGTCGATCCGTCCTCACGGTCCTGCAGGACGCCGGAGGGCAGGCTCTTCACCTCCGGGATGATCGTCAGCTCGTCCTCCCAGGCGAGCTCCCCCTCGATGACGGCATCGGCCACCGCCGCGAGCACCAGCAGCTTGACGACCGACCCGGTGGGGTAGGCGGCGTCAGCGGGGTCGAGGCCGGCGGTGGTGTGCTTGACCTCGCAGTCGCCGTTGCCGACGTAGCCGACCACCACCTGGCTCACCCCGCCGAGTTCGGCCAGGGCGGTGTCGAGGTCGGCCCACGAGTCGATCTCGGGCGGCTCGCCGGAGGTGTCCGGCTGGAAGAGCAGGGTGCTGATCCGCCCCTCGTCGTCGAGCCCGAGGGTCATGACGAGCGGCTGCTCGGCGGCGTGCAGGGTCAGCGTCGCGGTGCGCCCGACGCCGTCGCTCTGCCCGGACGAGGTGACGGTGTAGGGGGCCGCGCCGCGCAGCCCGGCGAAGATCGCACCGAGCTGGATCACCGAGGCCTGCTCCAGGAAGGTCGGCGCGAAGCGCTGCACCGACTCCTCGGCGGCCGGCCCACGGGCACCCTCCTCCAGCAGCCCCAGGACCCACTCGGTCTGCTCCAGGAGCTCCGCGTCGGCGATGCCCTCCGCCGGGTCGACCGGCTCGGCGGCCTGCCTGGCGAGGGCGGGGTCAGGAGGGGACGTCGTGGCGGAGGCGGGCTCCGGCGGCGCAGCGGTCTGCACGACGAGCGGCGGGGTGGTCCTCGCAGCCATGTCGTCGTCGTACTCCCGGGTGCAGGATGCTGTGGGCACGAGGAGGGCGCCCGCGAGCACGGCACCGAGCGTCCGCCGCATCACGCACCTCCCTGGTCGCCTGCTCCTATCTCAGCACGCCGCCGCGCGCAGCGCCTCCGCGGCCTGCACGGCATACCCACCGCCGAAGAGGAGGACGTGCACGAGGAGCGGGACGGTCTGGAACACCGGAACCCGCTGCTCCCACCCGTCGGCCAGCGGCAGGTCCTCGGCGTAGGCCGCGAAAACTCGCCCACTGAAGCCGCCGAAGAGCTGCATCATCGCCAGGTCGACCTCCCGGTGGGCGTGGTGGGCGCAGGGGTCGATGAGCCAGCTGTGGCCGCGCCGGTCGACCAGCCGGTTGCCCGCCCACAGGTCGCCGTGCACGAGGGTGGGCGGCTCGACCGGGCCCAGGTGCGCGGCGCTGAGCCGCTCCGCGTCCGCGAGGCTGCTGGGGTCGAGCTGCCCACGCTCCACGCACTCCCGTGCCAGCGGGACCACCCGGCGCTCCAGCCAGGACTCGGCGAAGGTGTCGGACGGGGTGAGGTCCACCGGGCAGTCGCCGAGGTAGGCCCTGGGCTCGCCGTCGAGCGCGCCGTAGCGCTCACCCGTGGTCCGGTGCAGCGCGGCCAGCTCGCGCCCGAAGGCCTCCTCCGAGGCGGCGGTGCGGTGACCGCCCGCCTCGACCCGGTCGATCGTGATGCCCTCGTCGGACACCTCCCGCACGGCGGGCACCCGCGCCCCCGCGGCGGCGAGCGCCCGCAGCCCCATCGCCTCGCGGTCGAAGAACAGCGGCGGCGCCCCGGCGCGGGTCTTGGTGAAGGTCTCACTCATCACCCCACCCTCGCAGGCCAGGGCCGGTGAGAGAGTGAGGGCATGCACCTCATGACCGTCTGCCTGGGCAACATCTGCCGCTCCCCCGCCGCCGAGGCGGTCCTGACCGCCCGGCTCGAGGAGGCCGGGCTCGACGACGTCACCGTCAGCTCGGCCGGGACCGCGGACTACCACGTCGGTGAGCGCCCGCACCCGCAGTCGAGCGCCGAGGGCGAGAGCCGGGGGTATGCCTTCACCAGCCGCGGCGCGCAGTTCGACGCCGCCGACTTCGACACCGCCGACCTCGTCCTGGCGATGGACTCCTCCAACGAGGAGGACCTGCTCGCGCTCGCGCGGTCTCCCGAGGACGCGGCCAAGGTCGTGCGGCTCGGGGCCTTCGCGAGCGACGTGGAGGAGACAGGGGTCCGCGACGTCCCGGATCCGTGGGGCGAGTCCCGCGAGGCCTTCGTCGCGATGTACGACCAGGTCGAGGATGCCGTCGCCGGGCTGGTCGCCGCGATCGAGCAGGGCCGGGTCGAGGAGGTCCTCGCCGCCTATCGCGCCGCCCGCTGACGACCTCGGCCTCAGGTGTCCAGACCGACCTCGCGCCGCCCTCACGCGACGGTGCGTGCCGCGAGATCCCGATCCAGCGCGGCAGGTGACCGGGGGATCAGCGTCGGGCGGCCGCGCAGGTGCTGCCACCCGTCCGGCCCGACGTAGGACCCCGGCGGCAGCGGCTGGGTCAGCGCGAGCAGGACGGCGGCCGCGCCCTGGGTCGCGGTCATCACCAGCGGCCCGCTGGCGGCCGTGACCGCGCGGTCGAGCAGCGCGCTGCCGCTGGCGTTCTGCAGGTTGGTGACCACCCAGCCCGGGTGCGCGAGCTGCAGGTCGGTGCCGGAGGGCATACGGGAGCCGAGGTCGAGGCCCCACAGCATCGCGGTGAGCTTGGCGCGGGAGTAGGCCCGGGGCAGGGTCCACCGGGTCCGACGGAAGTGCATGTCGTCCAGGTCGATGCGGCCCGCGGTGTGCGCGTGCGAGGTGACGAGCACCACGCGGTCACGGACGACGGGGAGCAGCGACTCGACGAGCAGCATCGGCGCGAGCGCGTTGACCCCGAGCAGCAGCTCGGCGCCGTCCACGGTCTCCCGGCGCCGGGGCGAGACGACCCCGGCCACGTTGACGAGGTCCGCCGAGGACTCCCCCAGCACCTCCTGGATCGCCACCACGGCCCGGCGCACCGACCCGAGGTCGGCCAGGTCCATCTCGACCAGCCGCACCGGGTCCGGCCCGGTGGCGCGGGTCTCGCGCAGCAGCCGCCGCCGGACCACCTCGCCCTTGCCCCGGGTGCGGACCGGCAGGACCAGCCGGGCGCCCCACCGCGCCAGGTGCAGCGCCACCTCGCGGCCGATGCCGTCGCTCGCCCCGGTCACCACCACCGTGCGTCCACCCAGGTCAGGGGCCGTGAGGTGCTCCCACCCCAGCACCGTCGCAGGACCCTCGTCCACCACCGATCCGGACATGCCGGTCAGTGTGTCAGCGGCCCGGCTCGGCCTGGCCGGACGGCCTGGCTCCGACGGCTACCCTGTCGGCATGACGGTGACCCTGGAACCCGCCGACGACCGCGCCTCCTTCACGGCCGCCGTGGCCGAGATGCCGATCACCAGCCCGCTCCAGGGCTGGGGCTACGGCGAGGCGCGCAAGGAGCTCGGCCAGGAGCCGGTGCGCTACCTCGTCCGACGCGGCGGCGAGGTCGTGGGCGCGCTCCAGCTGCTGCGCAAGCGGCTCGTCCCCGGCGTCAGCACCCTGTATGCCCCGCGCGGCCCGGCCCTGACCGACCTCGACCTGCTGCCCGACGTGGCCGCGGCCGTCAAGCACGTCGCCCGCCGCACCGACCACTACCTCACCATCGAGCCGCCGCACCCGATCTTCGCCGGCCACAGCGCCACCCAGGAGGATCTCGCGCAGGAGCAGGCACGCATCCCGGCCCGGCACGGGCCCTTCCGCCGCGCGAAGACCGAGCAGCCCGAACACACGATCCTCATCGACACCACCCCCGACCCGGACACGATCTTCGCCGGGCTGCACAAGATGGCCCGGCGCAACGTCCGCACCGCGGAGCGGATGGGGGTCGAGGCCGGACGCGACGACAGCTTCGAGGACTTCTGGGAGATCTTCACCGCGACCAACGAGCGCTCCAGCCTGGGCGCCTTCCCGCGCGCCTACTACGAGGCGCTGCGGCGGGAGGCCGACCAGGACGGCGGTGAGGCATACCTCGTGCTCTCCCGGCACGAGGGGCGCGCCCTGGCCGGCGGCTTCTTCATCGCGCTCGGCGACACCACCTGCTACCTCTACGGCGGCTCGGTGCGCGACGACCGGCCCCCGCTGGAGGGCGAGAAGCGCAAGGACGCCAAGCGCCCGACGCCTTCTACTGGGTCTCGATCAAGGACGCGCACGAGCACGGCTACGCCACCCTCGACCTGTGGGGCATCCCCCGGCTGCTGGACGAGAGCAAGCACTCCTTCGGCGTCTACAAGATGAAGCTCAAGTTCGGCGCGGACCGCTACTGGTTCCCCGCCTACGACCTGCCGCTCAGCCCGCTCAGCCCCGCGCTGCGGCACGCGCTGCGGTTGCGTCGCTCCTACCTCAACTACCGCAGCTTCGGCACCACCGACGACGTGCTCTGAGCCCGTCGCCGGTCGGCCGCGTGCGATGCTGGGCCGATGCACGAGCAGACGCGGGCGCAGCTGGAGGCCAAGGAGGCCGAGCTGGTCGCCCAGATGGACCAGCTGGCCGCCCCGGTGCAGGACCAGGGCAGCATCTCCTTCGGCAAGCGGGTCGGGGACGGCACGGCGATGGCGGTCGACCGGCTCACCGCGGTCACCGCGCACGACAACCTGCAGGCGCTGCTGACCCAGGTCCGCACCGCGCTCGCGGCGCTCGACGACGGCAGCTACGGCCGGTGCATCGTCTGCGGCGAGCCCATCCCGGAGGGCCGGCTGCAGGCCCGCCCCTGGGCGACCACCTGCGTCCGGCACGGCTGAGCGCGGCGCCTCACCTCCGCATCGACCGCCCGCTGCCGGGCGAGCGACGCCTCGCTCCTGCCCACCCGGGTCCTCGTCGTCAGTCCCACGGTCCTGGTCGGCGACCCCACACCGAGCACGATAGCCGGTCATCCACCACCTTTAGGGGAGAGTAGCCTTGTCTATTGACATGTCTTCTACTCCCCTCCACCAGCTCGAGCGGGTCGTCATCCGCTTCGCCGGGGATTCCGGCGACGGGATGCAGCTCACCGGCGACCGCTTCACCTCCGACACCGCGGCCCTGGGCAACGACCTGTCGACGCTGCCGAACTTCCCCGCGGAGATCCGCGCGCCCCAGGGCACGCTGCCGGGGGTCAGCTCCTTCCAGGTGCACTTCGCCGACCACGAGATCGCCACGCCGGGCGACGCCCCGGACGTGCTGGTCGCGATGAACCCGGCCGCGCTGAAGGCCAACCTCCCGGACCTGCCGCGCGGGGCCACGGTCATCGCCAACTCCGACGAGTTCAGCAGGCGCAACCTCGCCAAGGTGGGGTATGCCGCGAGCCCCCTGGACGACGACTCCCTCACCGACGCCGGCTATCACGTGCACGCGCTGCCGCTCACCTCGATGACGGTCGAGGCGCTCGCCGACGTCGAGGGTCTCACCCGCAAGGAGAAGGAGCGGGCCAAGAACATGCTGGCCCTGGGCCTGCTCTCCTGGCTCTACTCCCGCGACACCGAGTCCACCGAGGCCTTCCTGCGCGCGAAGTTCTCCGGCGCCCCGGAGATCCTCGACGCCAACCTCACGGCGCTGCGGACCGGGCACGCCTACGGCGAGACGACGGAGGACTTCGCGGTCCGCTACCAGGTGGCGCCCGCCCCCATGACGCCCGGCACCTACCGGACCATCACCGGCAACCAGGCGCTGGCGCTCGGGCTCGTGTCGTCGGCATACCGGACCGGGCTCCCGCTGGTCCTGGGGTCCTACCCCATCACCCCGGCCTCCGACGTCCTGCACCAGCTGTCCGCGCTCAAGGCGCACGGCGTCACCACGCTGCAGGCCGAGGACGAGATCGCGGCCGTCGGCATGGCGCTCGGGGCCAGCTTCGGCGGCTCGCTGGGGGTCACGACCACCTCCGGCCCGGGCCTGGCCCTCAAGAGCGAGACGATCGGGCTCGCGGTGGCGACCGAGCTGCCGCTGCTCGTCATCGACATCCAGCGCGGCGGCCCCTCGACCGGGCTGCCGACCAAGACCGAGCAGGCCGACCTGCTCCAGGCCCTGCACGGGCGCAACGGCGAGTCGCCCGTCGCGGTCGTCGCGGCGCAGTCGCCGACCGACTGCTTCGACGCCGCGCTCGAGGCGGTCCGGATCGCCACGACCTACCGCACCCCGGTGATCCTGCTCTCCGACGGCTACCTCGGCAACGGTTCCGAGCCCTGGCAGATCCCCACCGCCGCGGACCTGCCCGACCTGACCGTCCGGCACACCACCGAGCCGAACGCCACGGACGACGCGGGCGAGCCGGTCTTCCACCCCTACCTGCGCGACCCCGAGACCCTGGCCCGGCCGTGGGCGGTCCCGGGCACGCCCGGCCTGGAGCACCGGATCGGCGGCATCGAGAAGGCCGACGGCACCGGCAACATCTCCTACGACCCGGCCAACCACGACCGGATGGTCCGGCTGCGGGCCGACAAGATCGCGAGGATCGCCGACTCCCTGCCCCCGCTGGAGGTCGACGACCCCAGCGGCGAGGCCCGGGTGCTCGTGCTCGGCTGGGGCTCGACCTACGGCCCCATCGCCGCTGCCACGCGCCTGGTCCGCGCGACCGGGGCCAAGATCGCCCGCGCCCACCTGCGCCACCTCAACCCGCTGCCCGCCGACCTCGGCGACGTCCTGCGCCGTTACGACCGGGTCGTGCTGCCGGAGATGAACCTCGGTCAGCTCGCGCTGCTGCTGCGGGGGCGCTACCTCGTCGACGTGCGCAGCCACACCGCCGTCCGGGGGCTGCCGTTCACCGCCGGTGAGCTCGCGCAGGTGATCCACGAGAACCTCATGGAGATCCAGGGACAGGAGGTGCGCGCATGAGCATCGACCTCGGTATGCCGACCGCCGGGACAGCGGGGGTGCCCACCCTCGACGCGGGCGAGCGGCAGACGAAGAAGGACTTCACCTCCGACCAGGAGGTGCGCTGGTGCCCCGGCTGCGGCGACTACGCCGTGCTCGCGGCCGTCCAGGGCTTCCTGCCCGACCTCGGGCTGCGCCGCGAGAACATCGTCTTCGTCTCCGGCATCGGCTGCTCCAGCCGGTTCCCCTACTACCTCGACACCTACGGCATGCACTCCATCCACGGACGTGCCCCCGCCATCGCGACCGGGCTCGCGACCGCGCGGGAGGACCTGTCGGTCTGGGTCGTGACCGGGGACGGTGACGCGCTGTCCATCGGCGGCAACCACCTCATCCACGCGATGCGACGCAACGTCAACCTCACGATCCTGCTGTTCAACAACAAGATCTACGGGCTGACCAAGGGGCAGTACTCCCCCACCTCCGACGTCGCGCCGTGACCAAGTCGACGCCCGCCGGGTCGGTGGACCACCCCTTCAACCCGGTCTCGCTCGCGCTCGGCTCGGAGGCGACCTTCGTGGCCCGCACGATGGACTCCGACCGGGCGCACCTCACCGAGGTGCTGCGGGCCGCAGCGGCGCACCGCGGCACCTCGCTGGTGGAGATCTACCAGAACTGCCCGATCTTCAACGACGGCGCCTTCCAGCTGCTCAAGGACCGCGACGAGGCCACCGGCCGGGTGGCGCACCTGCGCGCCGGTGAGCCGGTGCGGATCGGTGCCGAGGGCAGCGAGGAGGCGAGGGTCGTCGCGCGGGACCCGGGCGGGCACCTGCACGTGGTTCCCGAGGCCGCGGTGCCGGACGGGCATACCGTCGTCGTGCACGACCCCACCGACCCGGACCCGACGCCCGCCTTCGCCCTCTCCCGGCTCGACGACCCGAGCATGCAGACGGTGCCGATGGGCATTTTCCGGGAGGTCGACCGGCCGACCTACGACGACGGGGTGCGCGAGCAGGTGGCGTCGGCGACCGCGGGGAGCGCACGCGACGAGGGCTCGCTCGACACCCTGCTGCGCGGCCGCGACACCTGGACGGTGGACGGCACCCGCCCCGGGGAGGTCGAGCAGACGCTGGAGGGCGAGACCACCGAGGGGCCGATCCCGGCCGCCGGTGAGGCGCTCGTCGACGAGGCCGACGAGGTCTTCGAGGGCCCCCAGGAGTGACCGACGAGCAGGCTGTGCGCCAGCAGCGCGGCACGGCATACGGCTTCCTCGCCTACCTCCTCTGGGGCATCTTCCCGCTCTACTTCGCGACCCTCCGCCCGGCCGGGCCGTGGGAGATCGTCGCCCACCGCATCGTGTGGACGCTCGTGCTCTGCGGGCTCATCCTGCTCGTCCGGCGCGACCTGCGGTGGATGGTCACGCTGGCACGCACCCCGAGGCGGCTGCTCGGCGTCGCGCTGGCCGGTGGGCTGATCGCCACGAACTGGGGCATCTACACGTATGCCGTGCTCTCCGGGCACGTCACCGAGGCCGCCCTCGGCTACTTCCTGAACCCGCTCGTGACGGTCGCGCTCGGGGTGGTGATCCTGCGGGAGCGGCTGCGCCGGCTGCAGTGGATCGCCGTGGGCATCGGCGTCGTCGCCGCGGTCTACCTGACGATCGACTACGGCTCGCCGCCGTGGATCAGCCTCGCGCTGGCGTGCTCGTTCGCCCTCTACAGCCTGCTGAAGAACCGGCTCGGGGTCTCGCTGAGCGCGCTGCGCTCCCTCGTGGGCGAGACGCTGGCCATCCTCCCGGTCGCGGTGATCATCCTGCTCTGGCTCGCCCGGGAGGACGCGACCACGTGGGGCGGCCACGGCGCGGTGCACACCGGTCTGCTCATGACGACCGGGGTCGCCACCGCGGTGCCCCTGCTACTCTTCGCGGCCGCCGCGAGCCGCGTGCCGCTGTCGACCGTCGGTCTGCTGCAGTTCCTCACCCCCTTCCTGCAGCTGCTGTGCGGGGTGCTCCTGCTCGGGGAGACCGTCCCGGCGTCGCGCTGGGTGGGCTTCGCGCTGGTCTGGCTCGCCCTCGTCGTGCTGTCCACCGACATGGTGCGGCAGGTGCGGCGGGCCCGGCGCGAGCGGCACGCGAGCCGCCAGGCCGGACGAGGGCGGCCGAGCACCGAGACCGACCCCGAGCCGGACGTCACCGACCCGGCCCCGCTCTGACCGAGCGCCGCCTGTGGTTGCCTGACCCCCCACCGAGCGACGGCCGGTCGGGGGGGGGGGACGCGCGGTGGTGCACATCGTGCAAGTTTGCACGGTGTGCATGTTGCGTCGTATGCTCGTCGGCATGCCCGAGGCACCCCCCGTCGGACGGCGCGAGCTCAACAAGGCGCGGACCCGTGAGGCCATCCTCGGCTCGCTGCGCGAGCTGGTCGCCCAGCTTCCCGCCGAGGAGATCACGGTCGACCAGGTCGCCGAGCGGGCGGGCATCTCCCGGCGCACCTTCTTCAACTACTTCGGGAGCATCGCCGCGGCACTGAGCGCCGTCTTCGCCGAGCACGCCGCCGGCATGCTCTCGAGCCTGGACCCGCAGCAGATCGGTGTCGACCCGCTGGCCGCGCTTCGCCGCCTCGTGCAGGACCGCGAGATCCCGCCGGACTTCATCGGCTGGCTGTCCGACCTCAACTGCCACGAGCAGGGCACCGACGGGCAGATGCTGCTGGAGCGCACCGTCTGGGCGGACATGGCGGGGTGGCTGCGCGAGCAGCTGCACGACCTGCTGCCCGGCGCCGACCCGCTCTTCGTCGCCACCCTCTCCTCGGCGGTGATGAGCTGCTTCCAGGCGGCCGAGGAGGCCTGGGCCGACGACCCGGCCCGCCCGGCCCCCCTCACCGAGGCGGACACCACCGCCTTCCACGACCACCTGGACCGCGCCCTGGCCCTGCTGGCCTCGGGCTGGCGGTCCGACCTCGACTGAGCAACCCCGAAAGGACCCTCGTGGCCACTCTCCTGCACCGCCTGGGGCGCTGGTGCGCCCACCACCGGCTCGGCGTCATCGCGATCTGGGCCGCCGTGCTCGCCCTCACCGTGACCGGCATGGCCACGCTCGCCAAGCCGCTGTCCAACGAGTTCTCCATCCCCGGCAGCCGCTTCGAGCAGGTGCTGCAGACCTTGCAGGAGGAGATCCCCGAGGCGGCCGGCACCACCGGCACCGTGGTCTTCCGCAACGACGACGGCTTCACCGACGAGCAGCGGGAGGCGATCGCCGGGGCCGTGGAGGACTGGGAGGACCTCGACGGCGTCACCTCCACTGACCCCTTCGAGGCGCAGGCCGAGCTCGACTCGGCACCCCAGGACATCACCGACGGCGAGGCCGAGCTGGCCGACGGCCGCGCCCAGCTCGAGGACGGCCGGGAGCAGCTCGAGCAGGGGCGCGCCGACCTCGAGACCGCGCGTGAGGAGCTCGCGGCGGGCCGGGAGCAGCTCGAGGCCGGTCAGGCCGAGCTGGACGCCCAGGCCGCCACCCTGGAGGAGTCGCAGGCCGAGCTGGACGCCCAGCTGGAGCAGCTCGAGGCCGGGGTCGCCGCCGGGCAGGTCCCGCCGGCCGCCGAGGAGCAGGCCCGGGCCGAGATCGCCGCGGGCCAGCAGCAGCTCGACGCCGGCCGAGAGCAGCTGCGGGCCGCCCAGGCGGAGATCGACGCGAATGCCGAGCAGCTCGAGGCCGGCGAGGCCGAGATCGCCGAGGGCGAGACCCAGCTCGAGGAGAACGCCGCCGAGCTCGAGGACGCCGAGGCAGAGATCGCGCAGGGCGAGGAGGACCTCGCCGCAGCCCGGCGCACGGTCGAGCTGACCGACGGCTTCCGGGTGGTCAACACCGACGGCACCGTCGCCCTCACCCAGGTGTCGGTGGCCGACGCCGAGGGGTTCATCCCAGCGGAGACGACCGAGGCCATCCAGCGGATCGGCGACGACCTCGAGGGCGAGGGCCTGACCGTCGACTTCTCCAAGGAGATCACGGACGACCTGTCCAGCCTGCTCGGTCCGGGGGAGGTCGTGGGTCTGGTCGTCGCGGCGGTCGTGCTGCTCGTCATGCTCGGCAGCCTCGTCGCCGCCGGCCTGCCGATCCTCATGGCCCTGGTCGGGGTCGGCGTAGGGCTCACCAGTGCCCTAGCTCTCTCGCAGTGGGTCGACATGCAGTCCATCACCCCGGTGCTGGCCCTCATGCTCGGCCTCGCCGTCGGCATCGACTACTCCCTCTTCCTCATCAACCGGCACCGGCAGCAGGTGCGCCAGGGTATGCCGCTGCGCGACTCGATCGCGCTCGCCGTGGGCACCTCCGGCAACGCCGTGACCTTCGCCGGGCTCACGGTCATCATCGCGCTGGTGGCGCTCACCCTGACCGGCATCCCGTTCCTGGGCGTCATGGGTCTGGTCGCCGCGGCGACGGTGGCGATCGCCGTGCTCGTCGCCATCACCCTGACGCCGGCGATGCTCTCGCTCATCGGCGACAAGGTCCTCCCGCGGCGGGAGCGCGCCGACGGCCACCGGGGCAAGCACGAGGAGGACCCGGCGACCGAGCACGCCGACGACGCCTCCCGCGGCTGGGCCGCCCACGTGCAGCGCCGGCCCTGGTTGGCGGTGCTCGGCGTGCTGGCGGTCGTCGGCGCCCTGGCCTGGCCGACGCTGGACCTGCGTCTCGGCCTGCCCGACGGCAGCAGCGAGCCAGCCGGCTCCACGGCATACACCACCTATGACACCGTGCGCGAGGAGTTCGGCGCCGGTGCCAACGGGCCGGTCCTGGTCGTGGCCGAGCTGGACGAGCCGCTCGCGGAGGGCGACACCGCGCTCCTGACGGCGCAGGCAGACCTCGGCGAGGAGCTGGCCGCGGTCGAGGGTGTCGAGCAGGTGCTCCCCGCCGGGGTCAACGACGACCGCGACGTCCTGGCGTTCCGGGTCCAGCCTGAGGGCGGCCCGGCCGACGCCTCCACCGAGGCGCTCGTGGACCGGCTCGGCCCGGCGGTCGAGCAGATCGGGCAGGACCAGGGTGCGACCCTGGGGTTGACCGGGCAGACGGTCGCCAACATCGACATCTCCGAGCAGCTCGCCGACGCGCTGCCGATCTACCTCGTCGTCGTGGTCGGACTCTCGCTCGTGCTGCTGCTGCTCGTGTTCCGGTCGGTCCTGGTGCCGCTGCTGGCCACCGGCGGCTTCCTGCTGAGTGTCGGGGCGGCGTTCGGGGCGGTCGTCGGGGTCTACCAGTTCGGCTTCGCCTCAAGCTTCTTCGGGGTGAACGAGGCGGGGCCCATCTTGTCCTTCCTGCCGATCCTGCTCATCGGGATCCTCTTCGGCCTGGCGATGGACTACCAGCTCTTCCTCGTCTCGGCGATGCGCGAGGAGCGGGTCCACGGCAAGGACGCCCGCACCGCTGTGGTCACCGGCTTCAACGCCAGCGCGCGGGTCGTGACGGCCGCGGCGATCATCATGATCTCGGTCTTCGCCGGCTTCGTCTGGGCGCACCTGACGATGGTCCGGCCCATCGGGCTGGGGCTGGCCGTGGGTGTGCTCGTCGACGCCTTCCTGGTGCGGATGACGCTGACCCCGGCGGTCATGTCGCTGCTGGGCGAGCGCGCCTGGTGGCTGCCGCGCTGGCTGGACCGCATCCTGCCGGACGTCGACGTCGAGGGTGCTCAGCTCGAGCGGACCCTGGGGATGAGCCACGGGTCGGAGGACGAGGGGGCCGTCGCGGCCGGCGAGCCTGCGGACGGGTCCGCGGAGCCCGCCGGACCCTCGGCTCAGGAGAGCGAGCCCTCCCCCACGCGCTGACCCGCGGCCTGCAGCAACGTCGCGGCGCCGGCGCGCGCGGCAGCATCACCCTCGGTGATCTGCAGCGCGAGCCGGCGCCCGTCGCGCTGGTAGACGACGATGCCCGGTCCTCCGCCGGGGCCGACGATGTAGGCGGTGCGGTCCGGTAGTGCCCGGAGCCCGACCCCGCCCCACCGCATCGGGTCCAGCTGCTGCACGTCCGCCCCGGCGACCCGCTCCGCGGGCACCCGGATGACCCCCCACGGGAGCACCCGGGAGCGCACCCGCAGCCCCGTGGCGTCCACCTCGACCCGGACCGCGGACCACAGCAGCGCGAGCCCGCCGGCGCCGGCACCGGTCAGGAGGACGACGAGCAGCACCGCGAGGCTCTCCCCGGTCCACCAGACCACCACGCCCACGACGACGAAGACGACGACCAGGCCCACGCCCAGCACCTGCAGCGTGCGCGACGACACGTCCGAGCTCCAGGGCTCCACCGGTCGCGGCTCGCGGACCGGGCGGACCCGGGCCTGCTCGGGCACGAGATCCTCCAGCTCCTCCTCGCTCGGGACCTGCCGGCCGTGCAGGGCATACCCGACGAGTCCGGCGAGCCCTGCCGCGGCGAGCGCGAGCAGCGGCCACCACTCCCGCACCTGCTCCGGCCCGTCGATGCCGACGCGCCAGACCGTGACGCCCCAGAGCGCCACAGCGCCCCAGCCGACCGCCGCGACCACGGCCAGCACCCAGCGGCACCAGCTCGGGGGCACGACGCGGCGGGCGATCGCCGTGAGGGCGGCGACGACGGTGCACACCACGGTCGTCGCCAGCACGCCGGAGAGGAACCCGGCTCCCCCCACGAAGTCGTCCGGCAGCCGGCCCGACCAGTGGCTGGGCACCCGCTGCGGGGTCGGCAGCGCCGTGACCGCGACCAGCAGCACCGCCAACGGCAGCATGGCCCACAGTCCCGCCAGCATGCGTCTCACGGGTCGTCCTCCTCCGCTCTCCGGCCTCCCAGGGTATGCCCGTGGGCCCGTTCCCCGACCCGTCACCCACTCGCCGTGGACGATTCACCTCGGTGTCGCCCGGCGCAGGGGGTCCGGCGCCTACGTTCGAGGACGTCGGCGGCCCCGGTCCCGGAGCACCGCCGCGCCCACCCACCGACCACGGAGGATCGCCCGTGTCCATTCCCTCGACCACCACCCGCCGCAGCCTGCTGCCGATCCTCGCCGCCCACCCGGGGGGCCGGAGCGCGGCGACGTGCCGCTACCGCTGCGGCGACGCCTGCTCCCAGCCGGTGCCCAACACCAGCGACAACACCTACTTCGGCGACGTGGTCCAGGGCGAGGTGCGTCGTCGATCGGTCCTCGCCGGGGGGACCGCTGCGCTGGCCGGCGTGGCCTGGGCCGCCGCCCCCGACGCCGCCGCGGCCGCCTCGGAGCTGCCGGACACCGACCACCGGCTGCGGGGGTTCCCGTCCATCTCCCCCACGCCCGCCGACGTGGACGACCTCGTGGTGCCGACCGGCTTCACCTGGGCACCCGTGATCTCGTGGGGCGATCCGGTGGAGCCCGGCGCTCCCGCCTTCGACGTGGACCGGCAGTCGGTCGAGGCCCAGAAGGGTCAGGCCGGCTACAACGCCGACTACCTGACCCTGCGCCAGGACGGCGACCGCGGCTGGGCGAGGCGGCGCGGCGTGATCGTCTTCAACAACGAGTACACGAACCCCGAGATGATGTTCCCCGACTGGGACGGGTCGGTGACCGCCGAGCAGGCGGAGATCGAGATGGCCGCCCACGGGATGACCGTGGTCGAGGTGCGCCGCAAGAACGACCGCTCCCCCTGGGTCTACCAGCGGCGCGCGAGCCGCAACCGCCGCATCCACGCCTGGACGACCTTCGCGCTCGACGGCCCGGCTGCCGGGGCGGAGTGGATGCGCACCAGCACCGACCGCCGCGGGCGCCGCGTGCTGGGGACGCTCAACAACTGCGCCGGGGGCGACACCCCCTGGGGCACGGTGCTGTCCGGCGAGGAGAACTTCAACCAGTACTTCGACTCAACCGGGGCGCCGGACCCCGAGGGCAGGCTCGCCCGCTACGGCATCACCTCCGGCGGGCGTGGCTGGGAGCAGGCGGACCGGCGCTTCTCGGTCGCCGACGAACCGCACGAGGTCAACCGCTTCGGCTGGATCGTCGAGGTGGACCCGGACGACCCCGGGTCCACGCCGGTCAAGCACACGGCGCTCGGCCGGTTCAAGCACGAGGGCGCCACGATCCGGCTCGCGCACGACGGGCGCGCCGTGGCCTACATGGGCGACGACGAGCGCTTCGACTACATCTACAAGTTCGTCTCGCGGCGCCGCTACCGCGAGGGCGACAAGCGGCACAACCTGAAGCTGCTCTCCGACGGCGACCTCTACGTCGCCCGGTTCACCGGCGACGGCTTCCAGGACGGGCAGTACGACGGGCGCGGTGAGTGGCTGCCGCTCGTCGTCGACGGTGAGTCCCGGGTCGAGGGTATGACCGTGGCCGAGGTGTGCACCTGGACCCGGCTCGCCGCGGACCGGGTCGGACCGACCAAGATGGACCGTCCCGAGGACGTCCAGCCCGACCCGCACACCGGCCGGGTCTACGTCGCGCTCACCAACAACACGGCACGCACGCCCGGCCAGATCGACGAGCCGAACCCGCGGGCCAACAACAAGTTCGGTCACGTCATCGAGTGGCGGGAGCAGGGCGACGACGCCGCAGCGCTGCGCTTCCGCTGGAAGATCGTGCTCGTCGCGGGCGACCCCTCGGACCCGGGCACCTACTTCTCCGGCATGGACCGCCGGGAGGTCACCCCCATCAGCTGCCCTGACAACGTGGCCTTCGACGGCGAGCCCGGCCACCTGTGGATCTCCACCGACGGCGCCCCCGGCACGATCGGCACCTGCGACGGCCTCTTCCGCATGCCGACCCGCGGCCGGGACCGCGGCCTGGTGCAGCAGTTCCTCTCGGTGCCGACCGGCGCGGAGTGCTGCGGTCCCGTGATCGACTGGCAGGACCGCTCGGTGCTCGTCAGCGTCCAGCACCCCGGCGAGGGCGGCACCAGCGCCTACCCCTTCCTCGGCGACAGCGTGCCCCGCCCCGGCGTGGCCCACGTCTACCCGGGCCGCGGTCGTCGCGGCTGAGGCACGGGCATACCCCGGGGAGGGTAGGGCGGGAGGGCGCGGTGTCGGTCGGTGAGTGGGGTGGGCCGCTGAGGTGGCGCTGGACGTGGTGGTGCTCAGCGGGAGCGGTCGGCGACGCCGTCGACGAGGGCCTGCAGCGCCGCGACCGCGGGTGAGTCGGGCAGGCCCTCCAGCAGCTCCCGGGCCTGCGCGGCGACCCGCAGGGTGTGCTCCCGCGCCTGGGTCATCGCGGGGTGCGCGCGCAGCAGGGTCAGCGCCTCGGCGAGCTCGTCGGCGTCCTCGACCGGGCCGCGAGTGAGCTCGAGCAGCCGGGCGTCGGCGGGGTCCTCGCTGCCCCGGGCGTAGAGCACCGGCAGCGTCGCCTTGCCCTCGCGCAGGTCGGTGCCCGGGGTCTTGCCGGACACCTGCGCATCGGAGGCGACGTCGAGCAGGTCGTCGGCGAGCTGGAAGACGACGCCGACCTTCTCGCCGTAGGCCGTCAGCGTGCGGGTCGTCGCCTCGTCGCAGCCGCCGAACATCGCGCCGTAGCGAGCCGCGGTCGCGATGAGCGCCCCGGTCTTGTCCTCCAGGATCTCGAGGTATGCCTGGACCGCCTGGTCGCTGGGCAGCTCGGCGTCGGCCTGCCGGTCGTCGCGGATCTGGCCGGCGCACAGCCGCACGAAGGTGTCCGCCTGGATCCGCACCGCCTCCGCACCGAGCCCGGCCACCACCGAGGACGCGGTGCCGAAGAGCAGGTCACCCACGAGGATCGCGGTGGAGTTGCCGTAGCGGGCGTGGCGCTCTCCACCCCCCGCCGCAGCTCCGCCTCGTCCATGACGTCGTCGTGGTAGAGCGAGGCCAGGTGGGTCAGCTCGACCCCGACGGCGGCATCGACGACCCGCTCGTCCCAGCCGTCGCCGACCTCGCTGGCGAGCAGCGTGAGCAACGGGCGGAAGCCCTTGCCGCCGGCGCCCGCGAGGTGGTGGTTGGCCTCGGAGACGAAGGGGTCGTCGTGGTCGACGACCTCCTCCAGCCGCTGCGTGACCCGGGCCAGACCCGCTTCGACCCGACCGGTCAGCTCCTCGTCGGCACCCGGGATGCTCGGGGGTCTCACCGCAGGAACGCCGCGGTGCTCTGCGCCAGGTCGAGGACCGGGGAGGGCATGACGCCCAGGGCCAGGGTCATGGCGACCCCGACGAGGATCGCGACCGAGGTCATCCACGACGGACGGACCACGACCGTGTCACCGCCGGCGTCGGCGTCCCCGAGCCACATCTGCACGACGAGCACGAAGTAGATGTAGGCGGTGACCGCGCTGGCGAGGACACCGATGACGGCCAGCCACGCCCAGCCCTGGCTCACCGCCGCGGAGAAGACCGCGAACTTGCCGGTGAACCCAGAGGTGAGCGGGATGCCCGTGAAGGCCATGAGCAGGAAGGTGAAGCAGGCGGCGATCCACGGGGAGCGCCGGCCCAGGCCCGACCACTGGTCGACCAGGGTGGCCTCGGTGCCGGCGCTGCGGACCAGCGCCACGATCGCGAAGGCCGGGATCGTCATGAAGCCGTAGGTCGCGAGGTAGAACATCGTGCTGGAGACACCGGCGACGTCGAGGGCCACGACCCCGGTGAGGATGAAGCCGGCGTGGGCGATCGAGGAGTAGGCCAGGATGCGCTTGACGTCGGTCTGCACGATCGCCAACAGGGCGCCGCCGATCATCGACAGCGCCGCGACGACCGCGATGACCGGCTGCCACTCCAGCCGCGCGCCCTCGACGGCGACGTAGAGCACCCGGAGCATCGCGCCGAAGGCGGCGACCTTGGTGCACGCGGCCATGAAGCCGGTGACCGGGGTCGGGGCGCCCTGGTAGACGTCCGGCGTCCACGCGTGGAAGGGCACGGCACTGACCTTGAAGAGCAGGCCGACGGCGACCAGCAGCACGCCCGGCACGAGCAGGCCGTCCATGCCGACGCCGGTGCTGATGGCGGCGGCGATGTCGGCGAAGCGCATCGAGCCGGCGTAGCCGTAGAGCAGGACCGCCCCGAAGAGGTAGAACGCCGAGGAGAAGCTGCCGAGCAGGAAGTACTTCAGCGAGGCCTCCTGCGACAGCAGCCGCCGGCGCCGCGCGAGCCCGGTGAGGACGTAGAGCGGCAGCGAGAGGATCTCCAGGGCGACGAAGAGCAGCAGCAGGTCGTTGGCCGCGACGAAGAGCATCATGCCCCCGACCGACATGAGCGTCAGCGGGTAGACCTCGGTGGTGGTGGCCCCGACCTTGGTGGCCAGCGTCTCCTCCGCCGAGCCGGGGGTCGAGACCCCGGACTGGGTGAAGGCGTCCGGCTGCTGGCCCCCGAAGCGCTCGCTCATCGCGAGCAGACCGAGGATCGACAGCACGAGCACGAGCCCCTGCAGCGAGAGCGCCACGCCGTCCACGGCGACCGTGTCGGCGGCGGTGAGGCCCTGGTTGTCCCGACCGAGCAGCACCAGCGCGACCAGCGCCAGCACGAGCGTGGCGACCGAGAGCGGCACCTGCACGGCATACCGGGTACGCCGCGAGGCGAAGCCCTCCACGGTGACCCCGACCAGCCCGCCGACGAAGACGATGATCATCGGGAGCAGCGCCGTGTAGTTGATGTCCGGCGCGACGAACATGGAGCCACCCATCAGTGGTCACTCCCTTCGGTCGAGTGGTCGGCGGTCGTGTCGACAGCGGGGGAGACGTCGCTGATCCCGACGGTCTGCAGCGTCTGCTCGACGGCCGGCTCCAGCAGGTCCAGGACGGGCTTGGGGTAGAAGCCGAGGACCAGGAAGGCGGCGATGATCGGGGCCACGACCCACTTCTCCCGCCCGCTCATGTCGGGTATGCCCTCGACCTCGGCGCCCTCGGCCTCGGCCCGGTCGCGACCTTCTGGTACATCACCAGGATGTAGACGGCCGCGAGGATGACGCCCAGGGCGGAGATGATCCCCAGCCACGGGTGCCGGCCGAAGGTGCCGACGATGACGAGGAACTCGCTGACGAAGGAGTTCAGGCCGGGCAGCGCCAGGCCGGAGAGGCCGGAGACGAGCAGCGCACCGGCCACGAGCGGGGTGACCCGCTGCCAGCCGCCGAAGTCACGCAGGTCGCGCGAGCCGCGCCGGACGATGAGCATGCCGGCGACGAGGAACAGCCCGGCGGTGGTGAAGCCGTGGTTGACCATGTAGAGCGTCGCGCCGGTCTGGCTGACCGTCGTGAAGGCGAAGATGCCCAGCACGATGAAGCCGAAGTGGCTGATCGAGGTGTAGCTGATGAGCCGCAGCATGTCGGTCTGCCCGATGGCGAGGAAGGCGCCCACGAAGAGCGAGACCAGCGCCAGGGCGAGGATCACCGGGGTCGCCCACTGGCTGGCCTCGGGGAAGAGCGCCAGGCAGAAGCGGATCATGCCGTAGGTGCCGACCTTGTCGAGCACGCCCACGAGCAGGACCGAGGTCGCCGGCCGGGCCTGCTCGGCCGCGAGCGGCAGCCAGGTGTGCACCGGCCACATCGGCGCCTTGATCGCGAAGGCGATGAAGAAGCCGAGGAAGAGCCAGCGGCCCGCCTCCACCGACAGGTCGAGCCCGGTCAGGTTGGACAGCAGGAAGCCGTCGGTGCCGCGCGGGCCGGCCAGGTAGACCCCGATGACCGCGACCAGCATGATGAGCCCGCCCGCCAGCGAGTAGATCAGGAAGCTGGTCGCCGCCCTGGCCCGGCGGGTGCCGCCGAAGACCCCGATGAGGAAGTACACCGGGATGAGCATCGCCTCGAAGAAGACGTAGAAGAGGAAGACGTCGATCGCGGCGAAGACACCGACCATCATCGAGGTCAGCGCCAGCATGAGGGCGAAGTAGGCGTGCTGGCGGCGGCCCACCGCGGGCACGTCGTCCCAGGCGGCGACGATGCAGATCGGCACGAGCACCAGCGCGAGCAGGATCATCGACAGCGAGATGCCGTCGACGCCCAAGGCGTAGGAGACGCCGAACTGCGGGATCCAGGAGTAGACCTCGGTGAGCTGGAACTGCTCGCCGCCGCTGCCGCCGCCGCCCAAGCGGTACTGCGTGGCGGCGCCGATGCCGACCGCGAGGGTGAGCAGGGCGACGCCGAGGGCGACGGGGCGCACCAGGGCGCTGCCCTTGGGCAGCAGCGAGACCAGGAGCGCGCCGACCAGCGGCAGCACGAGGAGCGTGGTCAACCAGGGGAAGTTCATCACTGCATCACCCAGACTGCGCCGAGGATCGCGACGACGCCCAGGAGCATCGTCAGGGCATAGGAGCGGACGAAGCCGTTCTGCGCGCGGCGCAGCAGGCCGGAGGCGGCGTTGAGGCCGCCGGTCGTGCCACCGGTCACGCTGCCCTCGACGAGGGTGCTGTCGGCGTCGACGGCGGTGCGCGCCAGGGCCATCGTCGGCCCGGTGAAGAGCGCGTCGTTGACGTCGTCCTGGAAGAGGTCGCGGCGCGCCGCCACGGTGACCAGGCTGGCCCGCGGCGCGGTGCGGGGGACCTCGCGGCGGGCATACATCATCCAGGCCAGGCCGGCGCGATCACCATGAGCACGAAGGCCAGGATCTGGATCGCCAGGACCGGGATGAGCGGCTCACCGTGCTCGGCGTGACCGAAGACCGGCTCCAGCCAGGCGGTGATGATGCCGGTCGGGTAGAGCACCGCACCGAGAACCAACGAGCCCAGGGCCAGCACCATCATCGGCACCGTCATGAGCAGCGGCGACTCGTGCGGGTGGTCGTTCTCCTCCCAGCGCTTCTCCCCGAAGAAGGTCATGAAGAACAGGCGCGACATGTAGAACGCGGTGATCCCGGCGCCCAGCAGCGCGATGCCGCCGAAGACCCAGGCGCGCCAGCCCGGCTCGGCGAAGGCGGTCTCGATGATGTAGTCCTTCGAGTACCAGCCCGCGGTGAACGGGAAGCCGATGATGGCCAGCCAGCCCGCCATGAACGTGAGCCAGGTGATCTTGATGTCGGTCCGTAGCGCACCGAGCTGCGCATGTCGACCCGGTTGTTCATCGCGTGCATGACCGAGCCGGCCCCGAGGAACATGTTGGCCTTGAAGAAGCCGTGCGTCACCAGGTGGAAGATCGCGTAGAGGTAGCCGACCGGGCCGAGCCCGACCGCGAGCATCATGTAGCCGATCTGGGACTCGTCGAGGCGGCCAGCGCCTTCTTGATGTCGTCCTTGGCGCAGCCGACGATCGCGCCGTAGAGCAGCGTGACCGCACCGACGATCGCCACGACGAGCCGGGCATCCGGGGTGAGGTCGTAGATCGCCTGGCTGCGGGCGACGAGGTAGACACCGGCGGTGACCATCGTCGCCGCGTGGATCAGGGCCGAGACCGGGGTCGGGCCGGCCATCGCGTCACCCAGCCAGCTCTGCAGCGGGAACTGCGCCGACTTGCCGCAGGCCCCGAGCAGCAGCGCGAGCCCGATCAGCGTCAGCGTGAGGTCGCCCGCGCCGGAGGCGTTGCCGTGCACCGTCGCGAAGTCCAGCGCCCCGAAGGTCGCGAGCATGATCGCCATGGCCGTGATGAGCCCGACGTCACCGACGCGGTTGACGACGAAGGCCTTGTTGGCGGCCGCGGCATACTCCGGGTTCCAGTTCCAGAAGCCGATGAGCAGGTAGGACGCCAGACCCACGCCCTCCCAGCCGACGAAGAGCAGCAGGTAGGAGTCGGCGAGCACCAGGATGAGCATCGCCGCCACGAAGAGGTTGAGGTAGGCGAAGAACCGGCGCTTGTCCGGGTCGCCCTCCATGTAGCCCAGCGAGTAGACGTGGATGAGGCTGCCCACGAAGGTGATGAGCATGACGAAGGCCAGCGACAACGGGTCCAGCAGCAGCCCCGCGGTCAGCGACAGCTCGCCGACGCTCACCCAGTCCCACAGCGGCACCGACAGCGAGCGCTCCTCCGCGGGGAGCCCGGTGAGCTGGACGATGACCGCGACGCCCACGGCGAAGCTCGCCCAGGACAGCAGCGTCGCCAGGGCCGGGCCCCAGCGATCGGTCATCCGCCCGCCCAGGAGCAGCAGGGCCGCACCGATCAGCGGCAGCGCGATCATCAGCCAGCCCAGGCCGGCGATGCCGTCGGCCTGGGTGGCATGGGTCGCGCCGAGACCGCCCGGGTCGTCGGCGAGGGTCAGGCTGACCGAGGCCAGGCCCTGACTCAGGTCGTGCACAGACACGAGCGCTCCTTACAGCTTCAGCAGGTTGGCGTCGTCGACCGAGGCCGACCGGCGCGCACGGAAGATGGACATGATGATCGCCAGCCCGACGACGACCTCGGCTGCGGCGACGACCATGACGAACAGGGTGTAGACCTGCCCGTCGAGGGTGCCGTGCATGCGGGCGAAGGTGACCAACGCCAGGTTGCAGGCGTTGAGCATGAGCTCGATGCCCATGAAGACGATGATGGTGTTGCGGCGCGTCAGCACGGTGACCGAGCCGAGCGCGAAGAGCACCACGGACAGATAGATGTATGCCTCGAGCCCCATCAGTGCTCACCCCTCCCCTGCTCGTCGGTGCCCTGGCCGCTGTCGCCCAGGTCCGCCTCCGGCTCGACGTCGTGGCCGCGGTTGTCGACGGCGGCGTTGGTGCCCGAGGGCAGGTCCTGCGGCGACTGCTCGGCCGGCGGCTGACCGTCCGCGCGCCCGGTCGACCCGGCCAGACGGTACTCCGCCGGGTTGGTGACCTGGCCGCGCGCGACAAGGACCCGCGGCACCGACTCCTCGATCGGGCTGCCGTCGGGCGCGAGCGCCGGCGTGTCCGCGGCGTTGTGCCGGGCATACACCCCGGGGTTGGGCTTGCCGGCGAGCCACTGGCCCGAGCGCAGCTTGTCCTGCGACGTCTCCCGCTGCGTGCGCCGCGGCGTCAGCCGCTCCCGGTGCGCCAGCACCATCGCGCCCATGACCGCGATGACCAGCAGCGCGCCGAGCGTCTCGAAGATCAGCACCTGCCGCTCGAAGATCTCGCGGGCCAGGGCCGTGACGCTGCCCTCGGCCTGCACCGCCTCGAGCCCGACGGCCTGCGGCCAGGACACCTGCGCCAGGGCCACCGTCGCGACGACGACGAAGAGCGCGCCCAGCCCGAAGGCCCAGACCCGCTGCCCGCGCAGCGTCTCCACGGTCGAGTCGGAGGCGTCCACGCCGACGAGCATGACGACGAAGAGGAAGAGCATCATCACGGCGCCGGAGTAGACGAAGATCTGGATGATGCCGACGAACTCGGCCCGCTGCACGATGTAGATGACGCCGAGGCTGATCATCGTCATGGCCATCCCCATCGCGGCGTGCACGGCCTTGCGCGCGAAGAGCAGCCCGAGGGCGCCCATGACGGCGACGATGGCGAGCACCCAGAACAGTCCGACCTCCATGCCGTCGATCCGGTCGGGGGTCACGACCCGACCTCGACGTCGCGCCCGCTGCCCTCACGTGACTGCACGTAGTCCCGCTGCGCCTGCGTGGGGCCGGTGACCTTGCCCTGGTAGTAGTCGCGCTCCTCCATGCCCTCGACCATGGGGAACGGCGGCGCGAGCATGTCCGGGCGCAGCGGCGCGAGCAGCTGGTGCTTCTCGTAGATGAGCGGCGCCCGCTCGGAGTCGGCCAGCTCGTACTCGTTGGTCATCGTCAGGGCGCGCGTCGGGCAGGCCTCGATGCACAGCCCGCAGAAGATGCACCGCAGGTAGTTGATCTGGTAGACGCGGCCGTAGCGCTCGCCGGGGCTGAAGCGGGCCTCGTCGGTGTTGTCCGCTCCCTCGACGTAGATCGCGTCCGCCGGGCACGCCCAGGCGCACAGCTCGCAGCCGACGCACTTCTCCAGCCCGTCCGGGTGCCGGTTGAGCTGGTGCCGCCCGTGGTAGCGGGTGGCGGTCGGGCGCTTCTCCTCGGGGTACTCCTGCGTCGGGACCTTGCGGAACATCGTGGCGAAGGTCACCCCGAAGCCGGCGACGGGTGCGAAGAGCTGACCCAGGACGCCGGGCTCCTTCTTGCCGCCCGCGGGATCGACGTCGCGCCCGGGGCGGGCCGGGGTCGCGGCGTCCTCCCGGCGGGCGGGCTCGGGGGCGTGCTGAGGCTCGGTCGGGTCAGCCACGGCTCTCCTTCTCATCGGTCGGGCTCGTGCGTGCGTCGTCGGTGTCGGTCGGGGGCTCCCCCGCGGGGACGGTCACCGGGGCGGCCTGCTCGACCGCGGGCCGCGGCTCGACGAGCCGCTGACCGGGCATCGGCGGGACAGGGTAGCCGTCCGCGAACGGGTCGATCTCCTCGGGGACCTCGCGCGCCTCCTCCTTCGCCGCGGCGCGGCGCTGGGCATACCGGTCCCAGACGAGGATCCCGATGAGGACGAAGACGCCGATGCCGCCGAGGGTGAGCACGGTCACCCAGCGGCCCTCGCCGAAGTAGCCCTCCTGGGCCGACCGGATGAGCATGACCGCGACGACCCACACGAGGGACAGCGGGATGAGGATCTTCCACCCCAGCGCCATGAACTGGTCGTAGCGGACGCGCGGCAGCGACCCGCGGACCCAGACGTAGAAGAAGATGAAGGCCCACATCTTGAGGGTGAACCACAGCAGGCCCCACCAGCCCTGGTCGAGCATGCCGTCGCCGACGAGGTTGAGCGGCCACGGCGCGTGCCAGCCGCCCATGAAGAGCGTGGTCGCCAGCGCCGAGACGGTGAACATGTTGATGTACTCGCCGAGGAAGAACATGCCGAACTTCATCGAGGAGTACTCGGTGTGGAAGCCACCGCCGAGCTCGCCCTCACCCTCGGCGAGGTCGAAGGGCAGCCGGTTGGTCTCGCCGATCATCGTGATGACGTAGACGACGAAGCTGAAGAAGAGCGGCACGACGTACCACAGCGGGATGCCCAGCACGGTGGTCTGCTGCTGGGCCTCGACGATCTGGCTGGTCGACATCGACCCGGCGTAGAGGAAGACGGCGACGAGGGACAGTCCCATCGCGATCTCGTAGGAGATGACCTGCGCCGTCGAGCGCAGCCCGCCGAGCAGCGGGTAGGTCGAGCCCGAGGACCAGCCGGCGAGGACGAAGCCGTAGGCGGAGACACCGGCGACGGCGAGCACGAGGAGCACCGCGACCGGGGTGTCGGTGAGCTGCAGCGGCGTGGTGTGGCCGAACATCTCGACGTCGCCGCCCATGGGGATGATGGCGAAGGAGACGAAGGCGAGCGAGGCCACGATCAGCGGCGCCGCGTAGAACATCAGCTTGTCCGCGCCCTTGGGCGTGACGTCCTCCTTGAGGAACAGCTTGATGCCGTCGGCCACGGTCTGCAGCAGCCCGAGCGGGCCGACGCGGTTCGGGCCGGGGCGCTGCTGCATCTGGCCGATGACGCGCCGCTCGAACCAGATGACGATGACGACCGAGAGCATCACGTAGACGAAGAGCAGCGAGGCCTTCATCAGCGACAGCCACCAGGGGGTGTCGCTGAAGTCGGCGGCCGGGAGGTCCTCGGTGAGCAGCGGCACGCTCGCCGCGAGCTCGGGGTATGCCGTCAGCAGGCTCATGCCTCACCTCGCGTGGTCGTGGCGGCGGCGGGGGCAGCGGCGCCGGCCAGGCGCACGACGTCACCGGCGCCGACGCCCAGCGTCGGCCGCACCGTCGAGCCCACCTGGTTGGCCGGCACCCACACCACACCGTCGGGCATCGGGGTGATCGCGGCGGGCAGCGCGATGCCGCCCCGGTCGCTGGACACCTCGACCGGATCGCCGTCGACGACACCGAGCGAGGCCGCGGTGCCCGCTGAGATGCGGGCCACCGGGGTGTGCCGGGTGCCGGCGAGGAAGGGCTCGCCGTCCTGCAGCCGGCCCGCGTCGAGCACCTGGTGCCAGGTCGCCAGCACCGCCTCGCCGGGGCCGACGGCCGCCGGCCCGGTGGCGGGCACGTCCGGCAGGTCGGTCCGGTCGCCGGACCAGTCGCCCAGCGCCTGGATCTCCTGCCGGACCGCGGGCACGGTGCCGGTGCCCAGGGTGACGCCCATCGCGCCGGCCAGGCGGTCCAGGATGACGTGGTCCGAGCTCGCGCCGGACTCGATCGCCCGGTCGAAGGGCCGCGGGCGGCCCTCCCAGTTGAGGAACGACCCGGACTTCTCCTGGTGCGGCGCGACGGGGAGGATGACGTCGGCGAACTCGTGGACCGCGCTCTCGCGGACCTCCAGCGACACGACGAAGGCGCGCGCCAGCGCGCGTCGGGCGAGCTCGGGGTCGGGCAGGTCGTCGATCTCGACGCCCCCGACGACGAGCGCGCCCAGCTCGCCGGACGCGGCGGCCTCGAGGATCGCGGTGGCGTCCCGGCCGGGACCGGCCGGCAGCGCGGCACCGTCCAGGCCCCAGCGCGTGGCGACCTCGTGACGGGCGGTGCCGTCGGAGACCGGTCGGCCACCGGGCAGCAGGCCCGGCAGCGTTCCCATCTCCACACCGCCCCGCTCGCCGGCGCGGCGCGGCACCCAGGCCAGGCGGGCACCGGTGGCCCGCGCCAGCCGGACGGCGGCGGACAACGCGCCCGGCACCATGCCGAGGCGCTCGCCGACGAGGATGACCGCGCGCTCGCCGAGCGCGACGGAGGCGGCGTCGAAGCTGTCCTGCTCGAGCGGGGTCGTCGCGCCGTCCACCTGCTTCTGGCCGCCCTGCTCCCGACGCGTGGTCAGGGCCTGCAGCACCTCGGCCTCGGTGCCCGGTGCGGCGGGCAGCAGCGTGCCGGCCATCTTCTCCAGGCCGCGGGTGGCCCAGGGCGCCACGGCGTAGACCTGGGTGGCGTTCTTGCGCATCGCCTTGCGGAGCCGCAGGAAGACCATCGCGGCCTCCTCCTCGGCCTCCAGGCCCACGAGCAGCACCGAGCTCGCGTGCTCGAGGTCGGTGTAGCTCACGTCGCGGGTCCCGACCACGGTCGAGGCGAGGAAGTCCTCCTCCTCGGCGCTGTGCGGGCGGGCGCGGTGGTCGACGTCGTGGGTGCCGAGCGCGACCCGAGCCAGCTTGGCGTAGGCATACAGGTCCTCGACGCTGCCCCGGCCACCGGGCAGGACCCCGACGCCCCCCGCGTCGCGGGCCGTGGTGAGGCCGGCGGCCGCCGCGGCGTAGGCGTCACGCCAGGAGCTGACGGCGTAGTCGCCGTCGGCACCGCGGACGACCGGGTCGTGCAGCCGGTCCGGGAGCGTGGGGTAGGCGAACGCCCAGCGCCCCTTGTCGCAGTTCCACTCCTCGTTGACCTCGGGGTCGTTCAGCGCCATCCGGCGCAGGACGGTGCCGCGCCGGTGGTCGGTGCGGATGGCGCAGCCACCGGCGCAGTGCTCGCAGACGCTCTCGGTGGAGACGAGGTCGAAGGGGCGCGAGCGGAAGCGGTAGGCGGCGCCGGTCAGCGCGCCGACCGGGCAGATCTGGACGGTGTTGCCGGAGAAGTAGCTCTCGAACGGCTTCTCCTCGTAGATCCCGACCTGCTGCAGCGCGCCGCGCTCGATGAGCGCGATGAACGGGTCGCCGGCGATCTGGTCCGAGAAGCGGGTGCACCGGGCGCACAGCACGCAGCGCTCGCGGTCGAGCAGCACCTGGCTGGAGATGTTGACCGGCTTGGGGAAGGTGCGCTTGACGTCCTCGAAGCGGGACGTCGGGCGGCCATCGGACATCGCCTGGTTCTGCAGCGGGCACTCGCCGCCCTTGTCGCAGACGGGCAGTCCAGCGGGTGGTTGATCAGCAGCAGCTCCATCACACCGCTCTGCGCCTTGTCGGCGACCTCGGAGGTGTGCTGGGTGTTGACGACCATCCCCGGGGAGACGGCGATGGTGCAGGAGGCCTGCGGCTTGGGCATGGGCTTGAGGTTGCCCTCGCGGTCCGGGGTCGACACGTCCACGAGGCACTGCCGGCAGGCGCCCACCGGCTCCAGCAGCGGGTGGTCGCAGAAGCGCGGGACGTGGATGCCGACCTGCTCCGCCGCACGGATGACCAGGGTTCCCTCGGGGACCGAGACGGGCACGTCGTCGATCGTGACGTCGACCATCTTCACCTCGGCGTCCTGCTCGGCGCGGGCGTCGGTGTCGATACTCATGCGGGCTGGCTCTCCTTCGCGAAGAGGGTGTTGCGCTCGGCCGGGAAGAGCTCGTGCCACGGGGTGTGCATCCCCTGCTCGAACTCCTCGCGGAAGTACTTGATGCCGGACGTGACGGGGCTGGTGGCACCGTCGCCCAGCGCGCAGAAGCTGCGGCCGAGGATGTTGTCGCAGATGTCGTCGAGCTTCTCGATGTCGCCCTCGCGACCCTGGCCGGCCTCCAGCCGGGCCAGGATCTGCTTGAGCCAGAAGGTGCCCTCGCGGCACGGGGTGCACTTGCCGCACGACTCGTGGGCGTAGAAGTCGATCCACCGCGAGACCGCACGGACGACCGAGACGGACTCGTCGAAGATCTGCAGCGCGCGGGTGCCCAGCATGGACCCCTCCGCCGCCACCGACTCGAAGTCGAGCGGCACGTCGAGGTGCTCGTCGGTGAAGATCGGCGTCGAGGACCCGCCAGGGGTCCAGAACTTCAGCTTCTTGCCGCCACGCATCCCGCCGGCCATGTCGATGAGCTCGCGCAGCGTGATGCCGAGCGGCGCCTCGTACTGCCCGGGACGCTCGACGTGCCCGGAGAGGCTGAAGAGCCCGAAGCCCTGCGACTTCTCGGTGCCCATGCCGGCGAACCAGTCCGCCCCGTGCAGCACGATCGGTGGCACCGAGGCGATGGACTCGACGTTGTTGACGACGGTGGGCCGGGCGTAGAGGCCCGCGACGGCGGGGAACGGCGGCTTGAGGCGCGGCTGCCCACGTCGGCCCTCGAGGGAGTCCAGCAGCGCGGTCTCCTCGCCGCAGATGTATGCCCCGGCGCCCGCGTGCACGGTGATGTCCAGGTCGAAGCCGGTGCCGAGGATGTCCTTGCCGAGGTAGCCCGCGGCATACGCCTCCTCGACGGCCCGCATGAGCCGGCGGTAGACGTGCACGATCTCGCCGCGCACGTAGATGAAGGCGTGGTGGCAGTCGATCGCCAACGAGGTGATGATCATGCCCTCGATGAGGAAGTGCGGGGCCGCCATCATGAGCGGGGTGTCCTTGCAGGTGCCCGGCTCGGACTCGTCGGCGTTGACGACGAGGTAGCGGGGGCCGCCGTCCGGCGGGGGCAGGAAGCCCCACTTCATGCCGGTCGGGAAGCCGGCGCCGCCGCGTCCGCGCAGCCCGGACTCCTTGGCCGCGGCGACGAGGTCGGTGGGGTCCATCTTCAGCGCCGCACGCAGGCCGTCGTAGCCCTCGTGCTGCTCGTAGGTCTCCAGTGTCCACGACCGCTCGACGTCCCAGAAGGCGGACAGGATCGGGGTCAGCTGCGTGCTCACGCGTCGTCTCCCTCGTGCGTCTCGTCGACGTCCTTGACGCCCTCGGAGGTCGGGACCTCGTCGGGCTCGTTGGCGTCCGTGTTCACCGAGTCGTGCTGGCCGGCCGCGAGGCCGCCGCCCGCCTGCCCCTCGGCGGTGGGCTCGGTGTCGGTCTCCGGCTCGGGGCGGGGTGCGGTCCACCCCTTCTCCTTGGCGAGCAGGGTGCCGCGCAGCGAGGGCTCCCCCGCTCCCGGCCCCTCGTCGGCCAGGCCGTCCGGGAAGCCGGCGAGCACGCGGGACACCTGCTTGAAGGTGCAGAGCCGGGACGGACCGCGGGTCGGGGTGACCGGCTCTCCGGCGCGCAGCCGGTCGGTCAGCGCCTTGGTGCTCTCGGGGGTCTGGTCGTCGAAGAACTCCCAGTTGACCATGACCACCGGCGCGTAGTCGCAGGCGGCGTTGCACTCGACCCGCTCGAGGGTGATCGTGCCGTCCTCGGTGGTCTCGTCGTGCCCGACCCCGAGGTGCTCGCTCACCTCGTCGAAGATCTGGTCGCCGCCCATGATGGCGCACAGGGTGTTGGTGCAGACGCCGACGGTGTACTCGCCGTTGGGGTGCCGCTTGTACTGCGTGTAGAAGGTCGCGACCCCGCTGACCTCGGCGGTCGTCAGGTCGAGCAGCTCGGCGCACAGCTGAACGCCGCGGCCGGTGACGTAGCCGTCCACCGACTGCACCAGGTGCAGCATCGGCAGCAGCGCGGAGCGCTTCTGCGGGTAGCGGGCGATGATGAGCTCGCTGTCCGCCACGAGCTGGGCCCGGACGTCCTCCGGGTATGCCTCCTCCGAGGCGTGCAGCGGCGTGTGGTGGTGGAGCGGTCCGTGGTCCGCGTGGCCCGCGACGCTGTGGTGGACGCGCCGCTCGGAGGCCTCCTCGAGCTGGCTGCGCATGTCCTCCTGCTCATGAGCCGTCATCGGTCCACTCCTCCCATCACCGGGTCGATCGAGGCGACCGCGACGATCACGTCGGCGACCAGGCTGCCCTCGGACATCGCCGAGGCCGCCTGGAGGTTGTTGAAGCTCGGGTCCCGGAAGTGGACGCGGTAGGGCCGGGTGCCGCCGTCGGAGACCGCGTGCACCCCCAGCTCGCCCTTGGGCGACTCCACCGCGGCATACGCCTGCCCGGGCGGGACCCGGAAGCCCTCGGTCACCAGCTTGAAGTGGTGGATGAGCGACTCCATGGACTCGCCCATGATCCGGCGGATGTGGTCCAGGCTGTTGCCCTGCCCGTCCGCGCCGACCGACAGCTGCGCCGGCCAGGCGATCTTCTTGTCGGCCACCATGACCGGCTCGCCCTGGCTCGCGCGCAGCCGGGCGATGGCCTGCTCGGCGATCCGCAGCGACTGCCAGATCTCGTCCAGCCGGATGCAGATGCGGCTGTAGGCGTCCATGTCGCGGCGGGTGATGACGTCGAAGTCGTAGGTCTCGTAGCCGCAGTAGGGCTCGTCCTTGCGCAGGTCGTGCGGCAGGCCGGTCGAGCGCAGGATCGGTCCGGTGATGCCCAGCGCCATGCAGCTGGCGAGGGAGAGGTAGCCCACGTCGACGGTGCGGCCCTTGAGGACCGGGCTCTCCAGCAGCAGCTTCTCCAGCTCGCCGATCCCGCGCCGCAGCGCGGGCAGCTCGGCCTCGAACTGGTCCAGGTGCTCGGGCAGGACGTCCTGGGCGACGCCGCCGGGCCGGACGTAGGCGTTGTTCATGCGCAGCCCCGACACGGCCTCGAAGAAGCGCAGCAGCCGCTCCCGCTCCCGGAACCCGGTCGTCATGACCGTGGTGGCACCCAGCTCCATGCCACCGGTCGCCAGCGCGATGAGGTGGGAGCCGATGCGGTTGAGCTCCATCATGAGGACGCGGATGTCGCTGGCGCGCTGCGGGATCTGGTCGGTGATGCCGAGCAGCTTCTCGACCGACAGGCAGTAGGCGGTCTCGTTGAAGATCGGCGTGAGGTAGTCCATCCGGGTGCAGAACGTGGTCCCCTGCACCCAGGTGCGGAACTCCATGTTCTTCTCGATGCCGGTGTGGAGGTAGCCGATCCCCGCACGGGCCTCCCGCACGGTCTCGCCGTCGAGCTCCAGGATGAGCCGGAGCACGCCGTGCGTGGAGGGGTGCTGCGGCCCCATGTTGACCACGATGCGCTCCGCGCCGAGGGTCGCGACGTCCTTGGCGATGTCGTCCCAGTCGCCGCCACCGGCGGTGTAGACGGCGCCGCCGTCGACGGAGTCCGAGGTCGGTCCGCCCTCGGCATACAGGTCCGTCGGGGTGCCGCCGAGGTAGTCGGCGCCCTGGTCTGCCTTGGTCTGGTCGTGCGTGGTCGCCATCAGGTGTAGCTCCTCCGCTGGTCGGGAGCCGGGATGGTGGCCCCCTTGTACTCGACCGGGATGCCGCCGAGCGGGTAGTCCTTGCGCTGCGGGTGCCCGGGCCAGTCGTCCGGCATGAGGATGCGGGTCAGCCCCGGGTGCCCCTCGAAGACGATGCCGAACATGTCCCAGGTCTCGCGCTCGTGCCAGTCGTTGGCCGGGTAGATGCCGACGATCGACGGGATCCGCGGGTCGTCGTCCGGACAGGTGACCTCGATGCGCACCCGGCGCACGCCGTGGGTGATCGACTGGAAGTGGTATACCGCGTGCAGCTCCGCGCCGGTCTGCTCGGGCCAGTGCACCCCGGAGACCCCGGTGCAGATCTCGAAGCGCAGCCGCGGGTCGTCCCGCAGCGGGCGGACGAGCGCCTGCAGGTGGTCACGGTGCACGTGCAGCGTCAGCTCCCCGCGGTCGACGACCACGCGCTCCAGCCCGGCGGCGACAGCCTGCGGGGCGGCCGCCTGCAGGGCGTCCACGACCTCGTCGAAGTAGGAGCCGTAGGGCCGCTCCGCGGCGCCGGGGAAGAGCACAGGCGCGTCCAGCCCGCCGTAGCCCGAGGTGTCGCTGCCCATCGACCCGCCGAACATCCCCTGCTTGCGGGCCATCGTGACCGGCTCGCCGGCGCTCTGCGCCGCCGGCACCGAGCCGCCCGCGGTCTCCTGGGCGGTCCCGGTGTCGACCTTCTGGCCCTCGGTCCGCGAGGGGGCGTGCTCCTCGTCGAGGGTGGTCTCCTGCGTCGCCGGCTCGCGGTTCGGGGTCTCCGGGCCGGTCTCGACCTTGTCGCCGGCGCTGTCGTCACGCGTGGTGTCGTCCGCGCTCACGCGAGCAGCCCCTTCATCTCGGAGGTCGGCATCGCCTTCATGGCAGCCGCCTCGGCCGCGCGGGCCGCGGCCTCGCGGTCGACGGAGAACTTGAACTCACGGATCTGCTTCTGCAGCTCCAGGATGGCGTTGAGCAGCATCTCGGGCCGGGGCGGACACCCGGGGAGGTAGACGTCGACCGGCACGATGTGGTCCACGCCCTGCACGATCGCGTAGTTGTTGAACATGCCGCCCGAGCTGGCGCAGACGCCCATCGAGATGACCCACTTGGGGTTGGGCATCTGGTCGTAGACCTGGCGCACGACCGGCGCCATCTTCTGCGACACGCGCCCGGCGACGATCATCAGGTCAGCCTGGCGCGGGGTCGCCGCGAAGCGCTCCATCCCGAACCGGGCGATGTCGTAGTCGGGGGTGCCGACGGCCATCATCTCGATGGCGCAGCAGGCCAGCCCGAAGGTCGCCGGCCACACGGAGTACTGCCGCAGCTGGCCGGCCAGTCCTTCGACCGTCGTCAGCATGATCCCACCGGGGATCTTGTCCTCGAGACCCATCGTCAGCTCACCACACTCTCGGAGTTGTGCACGTTCAGTCCCATTCCAGCCCGCCCCTGCTCCACTCGTAGACGAAGGGCACCGAGACGACGACGAGGAAGAGCAGCATCGCCAGCACGGAGAACAGCCCGACCTGGTCGAAGGCCACGGCGAAGGGGTAGAGGAAGAGCACCTCGACGTCGAAGACGATGAAGAGCATCGCCGTGAGGTAGTACTTGACCGGCACGCGCCCGCCCTCGTGCGCCTGCGGCGTCGGCTGGATCCCGCACTCGTAGGCCTCGGCCTTGGCGCGGTTGTAGGTCACCCGGCCCAGCAGCCCCCCGCCGAAGACCGACCCGAAGGCGAAGAGCAGGCCGAAGAAGAGGAAGAAGATGATGGGCAGATAGGGGTGGTAGTCCATGTCTTGCCTCAGCACTCCTTTCGGGACAGGCCCAGCGCTGGGCTCACCGGGGTCGCGCGCATACTTATCCTAAGGTCAACACAGCGTCTCATGCCGCCGGAGTCATCCTGCTCAGGGCGTTGATGACGCGGTCGTCGAGCCCGCCGCCGCGCTCCTGCGGCAGGTTGGCCATGATCTTGAGCAGCAACCGCATGAGCGAGCGGCGCGGCAGGCCGTACTTCACCGCGAGCCGCATGATCTCGGGCTTGCCGATGAGCGTGGCGAAGCCGCGGCCGAGGGTGTAGTAGCCGCCGAGGGCGTCCTTCATGGCCGCGGTGTAGCTGTGGAGCACGGCCTCCCGCTCCCCCGGCGTGGCCCGCGCCAGCGCCGCGCTGATGACCTCGGCGGCGTGCCGTCCGGCCTCCATCGCCTCGGCGATCCCCTCGCCGTTGAACGGGTTGACCATGCCGCCGGCGTCACCGACGAGCAGCAGCCCCCGGTCGTAGAGCGGCTGCCGGTTGAAGCACATCGGCAGCGCGGCACCCCGGATCGGGGCCTGGCGGGTCTCCTCGGAGAAACCCCAGCCCTCCGGCATCGTCTCCACCCACCGCCGCATGACGTCGCGGTAGTCGAAGGTGCCGAAGGCCTCCGAGGTGTCGAGGATCCCGAGGCCGACGTTGGCGGTGCCGTCGCCCAGCGGGAAGATCCAGCCGTAGCCGGGCATGAGCTCGTCCCGCTCCCCGCGCGCGTCCTTCGTCCACAGCTCCAGCCAGGACTCGAGGTAGGCGTCGTCGTGCCGCGGGGTCTCGTAGTAGGCCCGCACCGCGACCCCCATCGGCCGGTCGTCGCGCTTGGGACGGTCCATCCCGAGCGAGAGCCGGCTGGAGTTGCCGTCGGCGGCCACGACGACCTGGGCCCGGAACTCACGGCGCTCCCCCGTGGCCCGCCCGTCCGGACCCATGACCTTGGCCTGCACGCCGCAGATGTGACCGCGCCCGTCGAGGACCGGCGTCTGGACGTTGATGCCCTCGAGGAGCCGCGCCCCGCGCGCCGCGGCGTGGCGGGCCAGGGTCTCGTCCAGGTCCTGCCGGGTCCGCACCAGCCGAAGGGCGGGAAGGTCGCGTTGCCGGGCCAGTCGAGCTCCAGGCGCATCCCGCCGCCGATGATCCGCAGACCCCGGGTGCGGTGCCAGCCGTCGGCCTCGTCGATGGGGACGCCGAGGTGGATCAGCTCGCGGACGGCGCGCGGGGTGAGCCCGTCGCCGCAGATCTTGTCGCGCGGGAAGGTGGACTTCTCCAGCAGCAGGACGTCGAGGCCGTGGGACGCGAGGTAGGCGGCGGTGCTCGAGCCTCCCGGCCCGGCGCCGACGACGATGACGTCGGCTGTCTCGACCTGCTCACTCACTGTTGGCGCCTCGCTTGTGACAACGTTCACGAACTCTGCGAAGTCTAGGCTCCTGCCGGCCGCCGGATCGGCGCAGGGACGCCTCAGACCAAATACGTCAGGACGACGCGGGCTAATGGGCGATCAGTCGACGGGGGCGACCGCGTGGTGCAGCGCGACGACACCGGCGCTGAGGTTGCGCCACCGCACCTGCTCCCACCCGGCCGCGCGGACCTGCTGCGCCAGCTCGCGCTGGGCGGGCCAGGCGCGGATCGACTCGGCGAGGTAGACGTAGCTCTCCGGGTTGGAGCTGACGCGGCGGGCCACGCGGGGCAGGGCCCGCATGAGGTAGTTGTTGTAGACGGTGGAGAAGACCGGCACGACCGGCCGGCTGAACTCGCAGACCACGAGCCGGCCGCCCGGGCGGACCACCCGGAGGAACTCGCGCAGGGCCGCCTCGACGTCCGCGACGTTGCGCAGCCCGAAGCTCATCGTCACCACGTCGAAGGCGCCGTCGGCGAAGGGCAGCCGCATCGCGTCGGCGGCCGTGAACGGCAGGTCGGGCCGCCGGCGGTAGCCCTCGGTGAGCATGCCCAGGGAGAAGTCCGCGGGGACCACCTGGACACCGCGGTCGGCATACGGCTCGCTGGAGGTGCCGGTGCCAGCGGCGATGTCGAGGACCCGGTCCCCCTGCGCCGCGTCGACCGCCTTGACGACCGCGTGCCGCCACAGGTGGTCCATGCCTCCGCTCAGCACGGTGTTGGTGACGTCGTAGCGCCGGGCCACGCCGTCGAACATCCGGGCCACCTCGTGCGGCTGCTTGTCGAGGTCGGCGCGCGTCGGGCTCATGCGGGCCATCCTCCCATCACGTCCTACAGTGGTCGGCTGTGGCTGTGACCCGCACCCTGCCCCGCCTGCGCGCCCGCACCCTCGCGGTCGACGCCCCGGGCGACCTCCTGACCCGGGTGCCGACGAGGTCGACCCGCGCGACGTCGTGGCCTGGCTGCGCGAGGGCGACGGCCTGGTCGGGTGGGGCCGGGTGGCCGGGGTGAGCGCCACCGGGCCGGACCGGTTCCGCGAGGCCGAGACGTGGTGGACGCAGGTGCGCGCCGCGGCCGAGGTCGAGGACGAGGTCCGGCTGCCCGGCACCGGTCTCGTGACCTTCGGCTCCTTCACCTTCTCCGCCGACTCCCGGGACGAGAGCGTCCTCACGATCCCCCGGGTCGTCATCGGGCGCCGGGACGGCCTGGCCTGGGTCACCCAGGTGGTCGCCGAGGACGAACCGTGGCCGGTCGAGCACCCCGCGGAGCTGCTGGGGCGCGTCAATGAGGACATCGAGGTGGCCGACCCGCTGGTCGAGTCCGACGGCTCCGTGGGCGCCGAGGACTGGCCGGGCGTCGTGGCGGCCGCGGTGCGCCGGATCGACCAGGGTGAGGTCGACAAGGTGGTGCTGGCCCGGGACGTGACGGTGCGGCACCGCGAGGGTCGGGTGGTGCGGGTCGCCCCGGTGCTCGAGCGGCTGGAGAAGCGGTATGCCGCCACCTGGACCTTCGCCGTCTCGGGGCTGGTGGGGGCCACCCCGGAGATGCTGGTCCGGCTGCAGGGCGGCACGGTCCGCTCGCGGGTCCTGGCCGGCACGATCCGACGGCCGAACGGCATCCCCGCTCCCGACACCGACGTGCCCGGCACCGGCGACCCCACGCACCCGGTCGACCCTCGGCTGCGGCTCGTCAGCAGCACCAAGGACCTGGACGAGCACGACTACGCCGTGCGGTCGGTGGCCGAAGCCTGGCGCCGCACTGCAGCGACCTCGTCGTGCCGGAGGCGCCCTACGTGCTGGAGCTGCCGGACGTCTACCACCTCGCCAGCGACCTCATCGGCACCATGCACAGCGAGGCCACCTCGCTGCGGCTGGCCGCGGCGCTGCACCCCTCGGCGGCGGTCTGCGGCACCCCCACCGAGGCGGCGGCGCGGGTGATCGGCGAGCTCGAGGGCATGGACCGCGGCCGGTATGCCGGCCCGGTCGGCTGGATGGACGGCTCCGGCGACGGCGACTGGGGCATCGCGCTGCGCTGCGGCGAGCTGGCCGACGACCGGCACTCGATGCGGATCTTCGCCGGCGGCGGGATCGTCGCGGCCTCCGACCCGGCCGCCGAGCTGGCCGAGACCGAGGTCAAGCTCACCGCGATGCGGCACGCCCTGGGCCTCACCGACGCCTGAGCGGCACCACCGGGGCCGGGATCCAGTAGCGGCGCTTGGGCATGCCGCCGCCGGGCGGGGTGCGCAGGTCCGCGAGGACTCCGCCGCAGCGCTCGATGGCTCGCGCGGAGCCGACGTTGTCGTCGTCGCAGGTCACCAGCACGTCCCCCACGCCGAGGCCGCGCAGCCGCTCGACCGACTGGCGCAGGATCTCGGTGGCGTGGCCGCGACGGCGGAAAGGCGGGGCGACGGCATACCCCACGTGGCCGCCGACCTCGCGCAGGAAGGGCGTGAGCTCGTGCCGGATCGACACCCGACCCACCGGTATGCCCTCGGCCTCGGCCACGAGGAAGTCCGCGCGCACCCGGCCCGGGGGCAGGTCGGACCCGTCGGCCTCGCGCCGCACCTGCGCCAGGATCTCCTCCCAGCTCCCCTGGGCGAGCAGCAGGTCGAAGCCCTCGACGGCGAGCTGCTCGTGCATGCGGCGCAGCGCGGTCTCGTCGGCCTCGGTGGGCGGGCGCAGGGTGAGCATCACCCCAGGGTGGCGGGCGCGCGCCCGGGGCGGCCAGCCGTTTTCTCCCGCATCACCGGGGACAGCACGAGGAGCAGCCCGAGGAAGCCGACGACGAGGAAGAGCGCGCGGTCCAGCCCGATGGCCTCGGCGAGCACGCCGATCGTCGGGGCGCCGAAGAGGAAGGCGCCGTAGGCGATGGTCGACACCGAGGTGATGGCCCGGTTGCCCCGCCCGGGCACCTCGCCGGCGGCGGAGATCGCGGCCGGGAAGATCGTGGCCACGCCGAGCCCCCACATCAGCCCGCCGACCAGCGCCAGCGTGAGCGAGGAGGTCAGGGTGACGAGCAGGATGGCTGCGGCCGCCAGCACCGCCCCGGTGCGCATCACGGTGGCGCGCCCGAAGCGGTCGATGGCCGCGCCGCCGGCGAGCCGCCCGATCGTCATCGTCAGGTTGAAGGCGGTGAGGGTCAGCGCACCGAAGGCGGCGGGCGCCCCGTGCACGTCCACGAGCAGCAGCGCCAGCCAGTCGTTGGCCGACCCCTCGGCCAGGGCACCGGCGAGGCAGATGAGCCCGATGAGCACCTCGGTCGCGGTCAGCCCGCGCCGTGCCGGCTCGGGGGCAGCCCCGGACGCTGCGCCGCCGTCGGGCACCGGCTCCGGATCCAGCACCTCCGGCGCCTCGGGCACGAAGCGGCTCGCCCCCAGACCCCGGCGACCGCCGCCACCGCGGCAAGCACCGGCAGCTGGCCGAGCCCGATCCCCCACCACGCCGCGAGCGCGCCCGACCCGGCGCCGAGCACCGCACCCCCGGAGAAGGCGGCGTGGAAGTAGGGCATGAGCGAGCGGTGGCGCGACTGCTCGACATGGGTGCCCTGGATGTTCATGGCGACGTCCCAGACGCCGATGTTCATGCCGGTGAGCACGAGGATGCCGAGCAGCACCGGCACCGAGGGCGCGAGCGCCACCAGCCCCCACCCCAGGCACCCGAGCAGCACGGTGACGAGCACCACCCGGCGGGACCCGAAGCGGTCCACCGCCCGGCCGGTGAAGGGCATCGCGAGCAACGAGCCCAGGCCCATCCCCATGAGCACCAGACCCAGCTGTGCCTTGTCGGCACCGAGGTGGTCGCGCACGGCGGGGACCCGGGAGAGGGCCTGGCCCATGACATACCCCGAGCTCGCGAAGACCACGAGCACCGCGAGCACCGACCCGCGCACGTCCCGCTCCACGCGGTCCTCCTCCTCAGTCCCACGAAAATCCCCTGACGGACCAGCGTAGATGGTCCAGACTGACCCCGTGCCACCCGAGACCGATGCCGCCTTCACCTTCACCGACCTGACCACCGACGACCTGGCCCGCGTGCGGGACCTGGTCGAGACGGTGTGGTTCAGCGTCACCCCCGGCAAGACGCTGGAGGACCTCGACGACGAGGTGGACCTCAGCCACGCGCGCGGCGTGGTGCGGACCGGTGGACCGTTGCCCGGCGAGGGCGACGAGGGCGGGGCCGCGCCGCTCATGGCGTTCTACAGCGCCTTCGACATGGGGCTCACCGCCCCCGGACCGGGCGACGCCCTGACCAGGGTCCCGATGGACGGTCTGACCTTCGTCAGCGTGCACCCCGACGCCCGCCGCCGCGGCGTGCTGCGGGCGATGATGACCGACCACCTGCACCGGGTCCACGAGCGCGGCGAGTGCGCGATCGCGGGGCTGCACGCGTCGGAGACCGCGATCTACGGCCGCTTCGGCTACGGCTGCGCCTCGGTCGAGGCCAAGCTGACGCTGGGGCGCGGCACCGAGCTGAGGGCGCCGGCCCCGCTCGCGGCCGAGGCGGACGGGGTGTCGACCCACGTCGTGACCGTGGACTCCGAGGCCGCGCTCGCCGTGCTGCACGAGGCGCACCTCGCCTGCGCCGGCGTCACGCTCGGCGCGGTCACCCGGCCCGAGGCCCTGGCGCAGCGATGGTTCGCCTTCCGCGACCACCCGCAGGCGCGGGGCAGCAAGGAGCCCCAGCGGCTGCTCGTCGCGCGGCGGGACGGACAGGTCAGCGGGTATGCCGTCTTCCGCCGGGAGAGCAAGTGGGAGGACGGCAAGCCGGCGGGCGAGGTCACCGTGGGCGAGCTGGGTGCCACCGACCACGCCACCCTGCTCGCGCTGGCCCGACGCCTGGTGGACCTCGACCTCACGGCGAGGACGACCTTCTGGTCCCGGCCGACCGACGACCCGGTCGCGTGGTGGACGGGCGGGCCGCGCGGCGCCGACGTGCAGCTCTTCGACGCGCTGTGGATCCGGCTGGTCGACCTGCCCCGCGCGCTGACCGAGCGCGGCTACGCCGACGGCTCGCCGCTGGACCTCGTGCTCGAGGTGACCGACGAGGTCTGCCCGTGGAACGCCGGGCGGTGGCGGCTGCGGATCGAGGCTGACGGGCGGGCCGAGGTGAGCGCGAGCGACGCCGACCCGGACGTCGAGACGCCGGTGGCGGCGCTGGGCGCGGCATACCTCGGCGGGCGGACGCTGCTCTCCCAGGCGGCCACCCTCGGGGTCACCGAGCGGACGCCGGGCGCGCTGCGCGCGCTGTCGCGCGCCCTGCGGGCCGACCGCGAGCCGGTGCCGGCGATCGGCTTCTGACCCGGCCTGCTACCGCGAGCGGTCGGTGACGACCGCCGTGTGCTGCTGCGCGAGCAGCCGCAGCGCCGAGAGCACGGCGTCGACGAGCACCGTGCCGACGACGACCTGCCGGACGGCCGCCTGCGGCTCGTCGGGGACGGAGGCGACGTCGACCCTGGCCACCCCCTCGACCGCGTCCGCATAGGCGTCCATGCGCTCCTCGTCCAGTCCGATCCCGGCGTCCTCGCAGGCCCGCCAGGCGCGCTCCAGCGGGGCGACGGCAGGGTCCTCCCCCGACACCCGCCAGCCCCGCCGCTCCAACCAGCGCCGGGCCCGCCCTGGCTCGACCTGCCCGGGGCCCTCGTCGTCGCCCAGCGCCGGACCCCCGCCGAGCAGCGCCTGCTGGGCGGCCGCGAGCACACCCAGCCGCGCGACGTCGGGACGGTCGATGACCTCGAACACCCTGCGGACGGTGGCGAGGTCCAGGCCACCGACCTCCACCAGGGCACGCACCAGCCGCACCCGGTCGACGTGCGAGTCGTCGTAGTCGGCCTGCGTCCGGGACCGGGAGACGCCCGCGTGCAGTACCCCCTCGCGCAGGTAGAACTTCAGCGTCGGCACGCTCACGCCGGTCGCCGCTGTCACCTCGGAGATCCGCACGGTGCTCCTCGCTTGCTCTGGATAGTCAAACTATCTATATTGGTGAGTGGAACTATCCAAGACTACGGCAGGGGACCACGGATGAGCACCAGCACCACCCACGCGCACGAGGACGCCCTCGTCGTCTTCAACATCGGCATGACGATCCGGGCCAAGCACCGGCCCGACCTCTGGCTCCCGGTCTTCCGGGCGATGCCGCGCATGCTGCGCGAGCTGCACGACAACCGTGCCCGGGCCGAGCGCGGGGAGGCGGACGACCTGGGCTTCCTCGGGCACGAGCTGCTCGTCGGTGGGAAGGGCCCGTGGGTGGTGCAGTACTGGCGCTCGACCGAGCAGCTCTACGCCTACGCCACCGACTCGACCCGCGAGCACCTGCCGGCTTGGCGCGCCTTCAACTCCGCGGCGCGGCGCCACCCGGGAGCGGTCGGCATCTGGCACGAGACCTTCGCCGTGCCGCGCGGCGGCGTCGAGACCGTCTACGCCGGCGGCGCGCACCTCGGGCTCGGGGCCGCGACGGGCATGGTCGCGATCGGCCGCCGCGGCCGGCACGCCCAGCAGCGGCTCGGCGGCGCGCTCAGCGCCTGACGCACCGTGCGCGCACCGGGGTCAGCGCAGCGCGTCCCGCAGCCGGCGGTGGCCGGCCCGGTCGACCGGGACCTCGACCACCTGTATGCCCCGCGCCGGCTCCGCGAGCGCCGCCCGGAGGTCGTCGAGGGAGGCGGCGCGGAGGTGGTGCACGTGGTGCGCCGCGCACAGCGCGGCCAGGTCGGTGCCGTGCGGGGTGCCGAAGACCCGCTCGGTGACAGCGGCCCGCTCCGGGGTGTCGCTGCGCCCGGGCTCGCCGTACTCCAGCGTCGAGAAGATGCCGCCGCCGTCGTCGTTGACGACGACCAGGGTGAGGTCCGGGCGCGGCTCCCCCGGCCCGACGAGCAGCCCGCCCGCGTCGTGCAGGAAGGTGAGGTCGCCCAGCAGCGCGGTCGTCCGCGCGCCGGTGGCCAGCGCGGCGCCGACGGCCGTCGACACGGTGCCGTCGATCCCGGCGAGCCCGCGGTTGGCGACCACCTGCACCGGCGGCTGCCCGCCGTCGAGCACCAGCGCGAGGTCGCGCGGCGGGTTGGACGAGCCGAGCACGAGCAGGTCACCCGCCGCGAGCGAGGCGACGACGGCGGCCGCGACGCCCGGACCGGTGAGGTCTCCCCCTGCCACCGCGTCGGACACCCAGGGCCCGAGCGCCCTCCCGGCGCCCACCCAGGCGTCCACCCACGCACGAGCACCCGGCGCGGGCTCCGGCGGCACGGCCAGCACGCCCGGGCCGTGCACCCGGCTCACGACGTGCGAGGGATCGGTCCACGTCGCCCGGGCCGACACCTGCTCCACCTCGACCCCCGGCAGCCGCCCGAGGGCGCCGAGCTCGCGGAAGAGCGTCAGCCGCCCCACGGTGAGCACCCGGTCGGGCCGCAGCTCCGCCAGCTCGCCGCGGGCGACCCGGTCGGCCACGAGCACCCCGTGCGGCACGACACCGGGCCCGGTGGGCAGCACCCCGAACGGCTCGGCCAGCACCGGCCACCCGGCGGTGGCCGCCCAGCGCAGCGCGGCGCGGGTCTGCTCGGGGTCGGGCAGGTCGCCGAGCAGCACCACGGTGCGCTCCGTGCCCGCGACCGGGTCGGCCGCCGCCGGCGGCGGTGCGGCCACCACGGTCCACGGCGACCCGTCCGGCCTGCCCGGCGGCGCCTCCCCCGTGCTCCGGAGGTCCGGGGCCAGCGGGTCGCGGAAGGCCACGTCGAGGTGCACCGGTCCACCGTGAGCGCCACCGCCCTCAGCTCCGGTCCCGTGCCCCCGGGCGGCGGCCAGCGCGCGGCACACCGTCGTCCGCCAGTGCGCCGCCGCGGTCGCGGCGATGCTCTCCGGTGCGGGCAGGTCCGCCTCCCACGACACGGCACCCGCGAAGATCCCCGGCTGGACGGTCGTCTGGTTGGCGCCGGTGCCGCGCAGCTCGGCGGGGCGGTCGGCGGAGAGCACGACGAGCGGTATGCCGCTGTGGTGCGCCTCGAGGACGGCCGGGTGGAGGTTGGCGACCGCGGTCCCCGAGGTCGTGACGACCGGGACCGGCCGCCCGCTCCCCCGGGCCAGGCCCAGCGCCAGGAAGCCGGCGCTGCGCTCGTCGACCCGCACGTGCAGCCGCAGCCGACCGGCCCGGTCGGCCTCGGCGAGCGCGTAGGCCAGCGGCGCGGACCGGGAACCGGGCGCCAGGACCGCCTCCCGCACCCCGCCGCGGACCAGCTCGTCGACGAGGACGGTGGCCAGGGCGGTCGAGGGGTGCACGCCCCGATGCTCCCACGGACCTCGCTGCGCCCTCGCCGATGCCTCGGATCGCCCCGATCCGGCCTAGAGTTGGCGCTCATGGCCTCGAACTTCGACATCGAGCGCAAGGACGCCGAGCTGCCCCTGGTCCTCGCGGTCGACGTGGGCTCCACCGCCAGCCGGGGGATGATCTATGACGCGCAGGGCCGCCCGGTGGGCAAACGGGCCAAGGTCGCGCACTCCTTCACCGTGGCCGCCGACGGCACCTCCGAGATCGATCCCGACCAGGTCGTCCAGGAGGTCCGCGGGATCATCGAGGACCTGCTGGCCGCCCTCAAGGACGAGCAGGTCGCCGGGGTCGCGCTCGACACCTTCGCCTCCTCCCTGGTCGTCGTGGACGCCGACGGGGCAGCCCTGACCCCATGCTTCACGTATGCCGACGGGCGGTGCGCGGCGCAGGTCGTCGAGCTGCGCGAGGAGCTCTCGGAGGAGAACCTGCAGCAGCGCACCGGCACCCGGGTGCACTCCAGCTATTGGCCGGCCCGGCTGCGCTGGCTGCAGGCCGAGCGCCCCGAGGTGATGAAGCAGGCGGCCACCGTCCTGTCCCTCGGCGACTACGTCATGCTCCACCTCACCGGGACCCTCGCGACCGGCACCTCCACCGCCTCCTGGACCGGTCTGGTCGACCGGCACACGGCGCAGTGGTATCCCGAGCTCGTCGAGATCAGCGGCATCGACGCCGACCAGCTCCCGCCGATCCACCACCTGGACGAGCCGGTGGCGGTCGCGCCGGAGCACGCCGAGCGGATCGCGCAGGAGTGGCCGGCCCTGGCGCAGGCGCAGTGGTATGCCCCCATCACCGACGGCCTGGCCGCCAACGTCGGCCTCGGTGCGCACGACGAGACCGCGATCGGCGCCTCGTGCGCCACCTCCGGAGCGATCCGCGTCCTGGTGCGGGAGATGCCCGAGACCCTCCCGCCGGGGCTGTGGTGCTACCGCGTGTCGCACGACCGCTCGCTCATCGGCGGCGCGCTCAACGACGTGGGTCGTGCCCTCGCCTGGGCGGACGTCACCCTGGCTGTCGACGACGTCGGCCCGGAGGCGCTCTCCGAGGCGCTGCGTGCCGAACCGCACGTGACGACGCCGCTGGTGCTGCCGTTCTTCACCGGCGAGCGGAGCACCGGCTGGGCCTCGGAGGCCCGCGCGGTCATGGTGGGCGTCACCGCGGCCTCGGCGCCCGCCGAGGTCTACCGGGGTGTCGTCGAGGGGATCGCGCTGTCCTACGCCCGCATCGCCAAGCAGCTGCGCGAGGTCGCGCCGCAGCCGGAGAAGCTCTACGCCGGCGGCGGCGTCGCCGCGGACCGGCCCGAGCTCATGCAGATCATGGCCGACGCGATGCGGACGCCGGTGACGCCGGTGAAGATGAAACGCTCGACGCTGCACGGCACCGCCCTGCTCGCGCTGGAGAGCCTGGCCCCGGACGTGCGCCGGGCCCGGCCGGAGCGCGGCGAGACCCTGGCCCCGGACTACGTCCGCCGGCCCTACTACAGCGAGCGCTTCGGCCGCTTCCAGCTCGTCTACGAGGCGCTCTTTGACTGACCGGCCCGCCCGCTCCCTCGCCGACGACCTCCGGGACCGCACCGACGACGAGCTGGCCGCCCTGCTCCAGCGCCGTCCGGACCTCGCGCGACCCGCCCCGGCCGACGTCACCGCGCTCGCCGGACGCGCCACCACCCGCACCAGCGTGCAGCGCGCGCTGGACGGGCTGGACCTCGCGCACCTGCAGGCACTGGAGGCGCTGCTCGTGGCCCACCCGGCCGAGCCGCCCGACCTCGCCACCCTCCTCGGGACCGACGAGGACACCGCCGCGCGCCTGACGTCGGACCTGCGGGAGCTGGCCCTGGCGTGGCGCTCGCCGGAAGGCCTGCGGCCGGCCCGGACCCTGGGCGAGGTCGTCGGCGTCCCGGCGGGACTCGGGCCGGTGGGCGAGCGGGTCCCTGGGCCCGACCGGCTGAGCACGGCGCTGGCGGAGCTGGACCCGCGGCAGCGCAGCCTGCTCGACGCGCTGACCTGGGGCCCGGCCCGCGGCGCGGTGGCACTTCGCCGCCCCGGACGGCACCGCCTCGCCGGTCGCGGCCGCGGCCGCCGAGCTCGTCGCCGCCGGGCTGCTGGACCGTGAGGACGAGGGCCACGTGGTGCTCCCCCGGGAGGTGGCGCTCGCCCTGCGCGGTGGGCGGCTGCACCAGCACCCGGCACCACGCCCACCGGCCGTGGAGCACGCCGCTCTCGACCCCGACGTCGTCGACGCCGCCGCCGGGGGCAGGGCCGGCGAGCTCCTCGTCCTCGTGACGGAGATCGTCGAGGAGTGGGGCACCCGCCCACCGCGGGTGCTGCGCTCCGGCGGCGTGGCCGTCCGCGACCTCTCCCGCCTCGCGGCCCACCTCGAGACCTCCCCGGAGGAGACGGCCTGGCTGCTCGAGACCGCGCACGCCGCCGGGCTGCTGGCCGTCGACGACGGCAGCCGCCGCCAGGACCAGCCTGCCCAGTGGGCGCCGACCCCGGCGGCGGACGACTGGCTGGACGACGCCGCCGGGGCCCGGTGGGCCGCTCTCGCGGGCGCCTGGTGGGCCTCCTCCGCCGCGGCGGACCTCGTCGGGACCACGGACGGCGGCCGGGTCAACGCGCTGTCGACCGCGACGTCATACCCCCTCGGGCGGCAGCGCCGCCAGGACGCGCTGCGCGCCCTCGCCACGCTGCCGGCCGGAGCCGTGGCGCAGGAGGACGCGCTGGGCGAGCTGCTGCGGTGGCGGCACCCGCTGCGGATGGCGCGGCACGCCGCCAGCACCGACACCGCTGCCAGCCTCGTCACCGTGCTGCGCGAGGCGGAGTGGGCCGGGGTCACCGGTCGGGGGGCGCTGAGCGGACCGGGCCGGGCGGTCGTGGCGGACGACGCCGCGGGTGCCGCCGACCTCATGGAGCCCCTGGTCCCGGCGGCCGTCGACCACATGCTGCTGCAGGCCGACCTCACCGCGATCGCGCCGGGACGGCTGGACGGCGCGGCGCGGGCACTCATGCGGCTGGTCAGCGACGTGGAGTCGCGCGGCGGCGCGACCGTGCACCGCTTCGGCGAGGAGAGCGTGCGCCGCGCGCTGGACCTGGGGTGGACCGCCGACCGGGTGCTCGAGGAGCTGGCCGCCGTCTCGCGCACCGGGGTGCCGCAACCGTTGGACTACCTCGTCCGGGACGTGGCGCGGCGGCACGGGGTGGCCCGGGTGGGGGCCTGCTCGGCCTACCTGCGCTGCGACGACGCCGCGCTGCTGGACCGGATCGAGCGGGACCGCGCCCTCGGCATGCTCCAGTGGCGACGGATCGCCCCGACGGTGCTCGTCTCACCGGTGCCCGCGCCCACGGTGATGGACCTGCTGCGCGAGGAGCAGTACGGCCCGGTCGCCGACGGCGGCGACGGCGGGCTGGAGCTGGCAGGTGCCCGGCAGCACCGGGCCGCCCCGGCCGCGACCCCGGCGGTGCGCACCCACGGCGTCGACGAGGTGGTGGCCCGCCAGGTCGTCGGGGTCATGCGCCGCGGCGACACCGGTCGTGCGGCGAGCCACGACGAGGAGGGCACGATCACCGACCCGGTGGTGGTCGCCGCCACGCTGCGCGAGGCCGCGGTGGACGGGCAGACGCTGTGGATCGGGTATGCCGACGACGTCGGCGGCGTCGCCACCCACCTGGTGCGGCCGCTCGCGGTCGAGGCCGGCCGGGTGCGCGCGAGCGTGGGAGACGCCGACAACGACAAGGTGCGCACCTTCTCGCTGCACCGGATCACGAAGGTGCGTCCGGCGCGGTGAGCGGCGGCGACACCGGGGGCACCGGCACGGTGACCGCCCCGACGACGGCGGCGCGCGCGGACCCCGTCGGCCGGGACGGCGGGGCGGGCAGGGGGCCACGGCCCGAGGTGGAGCACCCGGTCCTGGAGGCGCACCACCGTCCCGAGCTGCACGGCCTGCGCGGCCTCGCCATCGTGCTGGTCGTGGTCTTCCACGTCTCGGGGACGGGCGCGTCTCCGGCGGCATCGACGTCTTCCTGGCGATCTCCGGCTTCCTCTTCACCGGGATGCTGGCGCGCGAGGCGGTGCGCACCGGCGGGGCGGTCCACGTCGGGCGCTACCTCGGCCGGATCGTCCGCCGCCTCCTGCCGAGCGCGGTGCTCGTCCTGGCCGCCACGTGGGTCGCGGGCCGGCTGCTCCTGCCCGAGACGCGGTGGGAGCAGCTGGGCCGGGAGCTGCTCGCCGGCCTCACCTACCGGGAGAACTGGGAGCTCATCGACTCCCAGCTCGGCTACGGCGCGGCGGGGGCGCTGACCAGCCCGGTCCAGCACCTCTGGTCGATGTCGGTGCAGGGGCAGTTCTACCTGGTGTGGCCGCTGGTGGTGGTCGGGTGCGTGCTGGTGTCGCGGGTGCTGCGCCGGTCGGTGTGGCCGGTGCTGCTCGTGACTGTCGCCGGGGTCACGGCGGCCTCGATGGTGTGGGCGGCCCGGTTGCACCTGGCCGACCAGCAGGTGGCCTACCTGCACACCGGCGCGCGGCTCTGGGAGCCGGCGCTCGGCGGGGTGCTGGCGCTGCTCGCCCTCGAGCGGCGGCTGCCACGGGGCGTGCGCGTCGTCTGCGGCTGGGTCGGCGTCGCGCTGGTCGCCACCTCCGGGCTCGTGCTGGACGGCGCCGCGCTCTTCCCCGGCCCGGCGGCGCTGTGGCCGGTCGGCGGCTTCGCGCTGGTCATGGCTGCCGGGTCGACGGGCACCCGGTGGGGCGCCGACCGGTGGCTGTCCGGCCGGTGGCTGGCGTGGGCCGGCGACATCGCCTACCCGCTCTTCCTCTGGCACTGGCCGATCGTGGTCTTCACCCTCGTCGTCACCGGGCGGGACCGGCTGGGGCCGTTCGACGGGGCCCTGGTGATCCTCGCCTCGGTCGTCGTCGCGCACCTGACCCACACCCTCGTGGAGCGCCCCCTCACCGGCCCGCCGCTGCGGCGGCCCTGGTGGGTGGTCCTCGTCGGGGCGCTGGTCCTCGGGCTCGGCGCCGGTGCGCTCGGCGCCTGGAGCGCCACCCTGGTCCAGCAGCGCGAGGCCGCGCTCGCGCAGGCGGCGCAGGACGACCCGGCCTACCCCGGGGCCGCGGCCCTGGGCGAGCCCGGCTTCGGCAACACCGGTGCCACCCCCGTGCCGGACCTGGCCGCCGCGCCCCGGGACAACGCCGACGTCTACGACCAGGGGTGCATCCAGGACCACGCGGACACCGAGGCGGCCTCCGAGGTGCTGGTCTGCGAGGGCACGGCCCCCGGCGCCGACACCACGCTGGTGCTCACCGGCGGCTCGCACATGGTGCACTACCTGCCCGCCCTGCAGGTGGTCGCGGAGCAGCAGGGGTGGGACGTCGTCGTCATCAGCCGCTCCGGGTGCCACCTGAGCGCCAACACCGGCGACTACCCGACGGCGACGGACGCCCTCCCGACGGACAGCTGCGTGGCGTGGAACGACGCGGCGCTGGAGACCTTCGTCGAGCTCGACCCGGACGCCGTGCTCACCCTCGGCTCGACCACCCAGCCCGGCAGCGAGCAGGTCTCGCGCGGCTTCGTCGACGTCTGGGACGAGCTGGACCGGGAGGGCATCGAGGTCATCGGCTTCCGCGACACCGCGCGCCTGCCCCAGGGGGTGCCGGACTGCCTGGCCGAGCAGCCGGAGGACATCGACGGCTGCGGTATGCCACGGGCGCAGGGCTACCGCGACGCGCCGCCCTGGACCGGTCGCGACGACCTGCCCGGCAACGTCTCCTTCGTCGACCTGATCGACGGCGTGTGCACCGACGAGACCTGCCCGCCCATCGTGGGCGACGTCGTCGTCTACAGCGACCACAGCCACCTCACGGCGACCTACGTCCGCACCCTCGCGCCGATGCTGGACGCCGAGCTGCGGCGGGTGGCGCCGCAGCTCTACCGCTGAGCCGGGGGCATACCCGCTCTCAGAAGATCCGGACCCGCTCCTGCGGGTCGAGCCAGAGGCCGTCGCCCTCCTGGGTGCCGAAGGCCTCGTGGAAGGCGTCGACGTTGCGCACCGTGTTGGCGCGCAGGTCGGCCGGGGCGTGCGGGTCGACGGACAGCAGCCGGCGGGCCTCCTCCTCCCGGGCGACGGTGCGCCAGACCGAGCCCCAGCCGAGGAAGAAACGCTGGTCACCGGTCCACCCGTCGACCTCCGGGGCCTGGCCGTCGGTGGCGATGCGGTAGGCGAGGTGGGCCAGCTCGAGGCCGCACAGGTCACCGATGTTCTCGCCGACGGTGAGGCCGCCGTTGACCGTCGCGGTCTCACCCGGGATGTCGCGCGGGGAGAAGGCGCCGAACTGCTCGACGAGCCGCTGGCTGCGGGCGTCGAAGGCCTCCCGGTCGGCCTCGGTCCACCAGTCGGTGAGCGATCCGTCACCGGCATACCTGCCGCCCTGGTCGTCGAAGCCGTGCCCGATCTCGTGCGCGATGACCGCCCCGATCCCGCCGTAGTTGGCGGCGTCGTCGGCGTCGACGTCGAAGAAGGGCGGCTGCAGGATGGCCGCCGGGAAGACGATCTCGTTGAGCATCGGGTGGTAGTAGGCGTTGACCGTCTGCGGGGTCATCAGCCACTCGTCCGGATCGATCGGGCCGCCGATCTTGCCGAGCTCGCGGTCGGTCTCGAAGGCGGCGCCGCGGCGCACGTTGCCGACGAGGTCGGCGGCGTCGAGCTGGTAGGCCGAGTAGTCGCGGAAGGCGGGCGGGTGGCCGATCTTGGGCCGGAAGGCCGCGAGCTTCTCCAGGGCGCGCTCCTGGGTCTGCTCCCCCATCCACTCCAGCTCGGTGATGCGCTGCCGGAAGGCCTCGGTGACATGGGCGACCAGCTCGGTCATCCGCTCGCGGGCGGCCGGCGGGAAGTGGGCCTCGACGTAGAGCTCGCCCGCCGCCTCGCCGAGCAGCGCCTCGACCAGCCCGACGCCGCGCTTCCACCGCTCCTTGTTGGCCGGCGTGCCGGACAGGGTGCGGCCGTGGAAGTCGAAGTGCGCCTCGACGAGGTCGTCGGTGAGGTAGGGCGCGAGCGAGTCGACGAGCCGCACGACGAGCCAGGCCTGCCAGTCGGCCAGCGGCACCTCCTGGAGCGCCTCACCGACGGCGGCGAGGACGTCGGGCTGCCGGGCGACGACCGCGTCGAGCGCACCGTCGGGGGCGCCGAGTCCCTGCGCCCAGGCGTCCCAGTCCCAGCCGGGCGTCCGCCCGGCCAGCTCGGCGCGGGTGAGCCGGGTGTAGCTCTTGACCGCGTCGCGCGCCGCGACCCGGTCCCAGTGCGCGGCGGCGATCCGCTCCTCGAGGGCATACAGGCGCCCGACGGCGTCGTCGCCGAGCACGTCGTCAAGGCCCGCCTCCGCGAGGGCCGGGGCGGCCAGGTCGAGCAGGCGGGCGAGGTAGGCGCGGTAGGCGTCGCGGACCGCGGCGTGCTCGTCCGCGGTGTAATAGGCCTCGTCCGGCAGCCCGATGCCCCCCTGGTGCAGGTAGGCGATGTAGCTGTCCGGATCCCCCGCGTCCGCGGTGACCCACACGTGCGCCAGCCCGTCGACGCCCTCGCGCTGCAGCCGGGCGGACAGCCCGACGAAGGCGCCCGCGTCCGTGACCTGCGCGACCTGCCGCAACGGCTCGACCAGGGGGTCGAGCCCGACCCGAGCCACCTGCTCGGTGTCCATGAAGCTGGCGTAGAGCGCCCCCACCTTGCCGGCCGGCGTGTCCAGCGCGGGCTGCCGCTCGGCGGCGCGCTCGATGAGGTCGCGGACCGCGGACTCGGCGTTCTCCCGCAGCGTGTCGAAGGCGCCGTAGCGCGACCGGTCCTCCGGGATCGTCGCGGACGCGAGCCAGCCCCCGTTGACGTGGGCGAAGAGGTCGTCCTGCGGGCGGACGTCGGTGTTCATGGTGGTGCGGTCGATCCCAGACTTCATACACCCCACGGTATGCCGTGCCGCCGCGCGGTTCGCACCCAGCAGGCTTGCCGCGGCGTCAGGCGCGGCGGGCCCGTGCGCGCAGGTGCGTCCACAGGGTGGCGATGGCCCCGGCATACCGCGTGAGTATGCCAGCGCGGGCCGGCACCTCCGGCCGCAGCGTCCGCGCGAGGCCTCAGGCCACCGACCCGCCCGGCCTGAACGGCTCAGGCGTTCATGTGCGCGGCTGAGCCGGTCCGGCCCAGGCGTGTCTCGGGACGGAGCACGCATCCTGCGTCAGGTGCGGCGAGCCCGTGCGCGCAGGTGCGTCCACAGGGAGGCGATGGCCATGAACGTCCAGACTGACGCGGAGAGCGCGTACCAGATCAGCCCGTCGTCGAACCAGGTCCTCCCGTGCCGCACCCCGAGCAGCACCCCGGCCCAGAAGATGACCGCGAAGACCGGCGAGGACCACCTCAGCAGACGGACAACGAAGTCATCGCCGCGCGCGGCTGCCTCGCGTCGCTGGTCCTCGCGGGTCCCCGGGCGCCAGCTCCCGTCCTCGCCCATCGGCATACCCCGTGAGTATGCCAGCGCGGGCAGACCTCAAAGCAGGTCGGCGAGGGCGTCGGGCACGAGACGGGGCAGGTCGACGCCGGTCGCCGGGCGCCACACCCCGACGTCGCTGGGCGCGTCGAGCACCGGGAACGGACCGGCGCCGAGCATCGCCCGGCCGGTGAAAGTCGCGTCGTGGACCACGATGTACTCGTGCCCGGGGCGGCCGTTGAAGACGAAGATGTTCTCGATGACGCCGAGCCGCTCCCCCACCTCGAGCTCGGCGCCGAACTCCTCGCGGAACTCCCGCCGCAGCGCCTGCTCGGAGGTCTCGCCGAACTCGATCCCGCCGCCTGCGGGCCGGTGCAGGGTCTCGTCACGCGCGGGGTCGAGGTACTCGCTCACGAACAGCGCGCCCGTGCCCGGGTGGCGGATCAGGGCGAGGCTGAGCACCCTGATGTGCGTGGGCGGCAGGTAGTCGCTGGCGCTCACCCCGGCCGGGGTCTCCTCGGTCACCTGCGCAGCGTAGTCCGGGGCGGACCGACCTGCGCCCCGGTATACCGCCGCTCCCGACCGCGCAGGTGTCCCCGCGACGTCCGGCGAAGCGGCGGCCACGAGGAGTAGCGTCGGTCGCGTGGACGCCATCGAGCTCGTCGAGGTCACCAAACGGTTCGGCACGACCACGGCGCTGGACCGCCTCACCATGTCGGTCGCGCAGGGCGAGGTCCACGGCTTCCTCGGCCCCAACGGCTCGGGCAAGTCGACCACCATCCGCGTCCTGCTCGGGCTGCTGCGCGCCGACTCCGGAACCGCGCGGCTGCTCGGGGGCGACCCGTGGGCGGACGCACCCGCGCTGCACCGGCGCCTGGCCTATGTGCCCGGTGACGTCGCGCTGTGGCCCGGGCTCACCGGCGGCGAGGTCATCGACCTGCTCGGACGGCTGCGCGGCGGGCTGGACCAGGGCCGTCGCGCCGACCTGCTGGAGCGCTTCGACCTCGACCCGACCAAGAAGGGCACGACCTACTCCAAGGGCAACCGGCAGAAGGTCGCGCTCGTCGCGGCCCTCGCCTCGGACGTCGAGCTGCTCCTCCTCGACGAGCCGACGAGCGGGCTGGACCCGCTCATGGAGGCGCAGTTCCGTCTCGTCGTCGAGGCCGAGCGCGAGCGGGGCCGGACCGTGCTGCTCTCCAGCCACATCCTGTCCGAGGTCGAGCACCTCTGCGACCGGGTCTCGATCATCCGCGCGGGGCAGATCGTGGAGTCCGGCACGCTCGCCGAGCTGCGCCACCTCACGCGCACCTCCGTGGCCGCCGAGCTCGCCGTGCCGGTGCCCGCCGGGGTCGCCGACGCGCCCGGTGTCCACGACGCGCAGATCGAGGGTCACCGCCTGACGTGCCAGGTCGACGACACCGAGCTGGGCTCGGTGATGTCGCGGCTCTCCGCCCTGGGCATCCGGTCCATCACCTCCACCCCGCCGACGCTGGAGGAGCTCTTCCTGCGGCACTACGACGAGTCGGCGCCGTGACCGGCCTCGGCGAGCTGGTCCGGCTCGCGGCTCGGCGCAGCCGGTGGTTCTATCTCGCCTGGGTGCTCGCGCTCACGGTCGTCGTGCCGGCCACGGCGGCCGCCTACGAGCAGATCATCGACCCCGACAACGCCGACCTCCTCATCACCACGATGACCGCCAACCCGACCATGCGGGCGATGCTCGGCCCGCCCGTGGACCTCACCACCGCGGGCGGGTTCACCGTCTGGCGGGTCGGCACCTTCGTCGCCGCGATGACCGCGATCATGGCCGTCCTCGGCATCATCCGCTCGACGCGGGCCCAGGAGGAGGACGGGCGCACCGAGCTGCTGCGCTCCGGCGCGGTCGGGCGGCACGCCCCGCTCGTCGCCGGGATGCTCGTCACCGTGGGCGCCTGCCTGGCTCTCGGAGTGCTCGTGGCCGGGGCCATGACGGCCCTCGGCGAGCCGGTGGCCGGGTCCGTCGCCTTCGGTGCCGGTCTCGCGCTCGTCGGCGCCACCTTCGCCGGGGTCGGGGCGGTCGCCGCCCAGCTGAGCGCGTCGGCGCGCACCGCCCGCGCGATCGGGATGTGGACGATCGCGGCGGCATACACCCTGCGCGCGGTGGCCGACGGGTCGAGCGACGAGGCAGTGTCGCGGCTGGCCTGGGGCTCGCCGCTGCAGTGGATGGCGCTGGTGCGGCCGTATGCCGGTGAGCGCTGGTGGGTGCTGCTGCTGCCCGCGGCGGCCGGCCTGCTGCTGCTCGCCGGCGCCGTGGCGCTGGAGGCGCGACGGGACCACGGGTCCGGGCTGTGGGCGGCGCGGCGGGGCCGGGCGGCTGCCCCGGCGGGTCTGCGCAGCGGCGCCGCCCTGGCCTGGCGGCTGCACCGGGGCCAGGTCGTCGGCTGGAGCCTGGGGATGCTGCTCTTCGCCCTCGCCATGGGCTCGTTGTCGACGAGCTTCGCCGACATGCTGGAGCAGGTGCCGCAGCTGCGGGTCGTCTTCGAGCGCATGGGCGGCGGCGCCGAGCAGCTGGCAGAGGCGTTCTTCGTCGCGATGCTGGGCATCGTGTCGGTCGTCATGGCGGTGGTCGCGGTGCAGCTCTTCGGGCGGCTGCCCGAGCAGGAGGAGCGCGGGCACGCCGAGCTGGTGCTCTCGACCGCCCTGCCCCGGGGCCGGTTGCTCGCCAGCCACCTCGTCATCGCCGCCGCCGCGCCGGTGCTGCTGCTCGCCGCGGTCGGGGCGGTCCTTGCGCTCAACCAGGCGCGGGCCACCGGGGACGCGTCCTGGGTCGCGCAGACCGCGGGAGGTGCGCTGGCCCTGGCACCGGGCGGCCTCGTCGCGCTCGGGGTCGCGGTGCTGCTCCACGGATGGGTGCCCCGCTCGCGTGGCTCGCCTGGGTGGTCGTGGGTTGGAGCCTGTTCATGGTCTGGGTGGGCACGGCGCTCGGCCTGCCGGAGTGGCTGACGCGGCTGACCCCGTGGGCGGCGCTGCCGCAGCTGCCGGTGGAGGAGATGGACTGGGCCGCCGTGCTCGGCACGCTCGCGGCCGCGGTGGCGCTCATGGCCCTGGGCGCGGTCGGCTACCGACGGCGGGACATCGCCGGCACCTGACACCCGCGAGCGGTCCACCCCGGGCGGCGACGCCGATGGACGCGGGAGCACGGGCATACCTCTCAGAGCTCGCCGAGCACCCGCACCAGCGCGCGCACCGGCAGGCTCAGGAGCCGGCCGGCGCCGACCACCACGTCCAGGAACTCCAGCGCCTCCCCGACCCCGGAGAGGACGTCGCCCATGCCCTCGGCGACGTCCCGCCCCTCGACCCGCTCGCGGGCGTCGTCCTCCAGCGTCGTCGGGAAGTAGTGCAGGTCGGTCCGCAGCGTCTCGACGATGACGGCGGCCCGGTGGTCGAGCGTGAGGACGTCCTCGCCGGGGAAGAGGGTCGGCAGCAGGCCGAGCTCGAAGACGAGGGCGACGAGCAGCGCGGTATGCCGGTCCGGTCGCCGGTCCACCCCCAGCGCCTCGCGCAGCCGGGCGAGGACGCCCGCCTCACGGTGGGCGTCGCGCGGGAGGTGCCGGGAGCGGTTCAGCCAGCGCCGGCGGAGCGCGCCGGAGCCCCGCAGCCGCGCCAGCAGCTCCCCGACCTCACCGCGACGAGGGCGCTTCAGCTCGGCCGGGCGCTGCCCCACGACCTGCTGGGCCACCTGCTCCAGCAACCGGTCGCCACCCGTCGTCCCGCTCAGGCCGGCCACCAGCACGCCGTGGTCGTCCAGGGCCAGCCGGCGACGTGCGAGCAGCTCGACCACGAGCGACACCCGCACCGCCGCACGGACGGCCGGGCGCCGGACCAACCAGGTGCCCGTGCGGTCGTCGAGCAGCAGCAGGATGAGCTCTTCCCCCAGCAGCATCGACCCATCGTAGGCCGCCGACACCCCGCCGGGAACGGCTCAGCCGCCGGCGAGCGCCCGCACGACCCGCGAGGGAGCCGGTCGGCCGAGCTGCTCGGCCATCCAGGTGCTGGTCCGCACGAGCGCGTCGAGATCGGCGCCGTGCTCGATGCCCAGGCCGTCGAGCGCCCACACCAGGTCCTCGGTCGCGAGGTTTCCGGTGGCGGACCTGGCATACGGGCATCCGCCGAGACCACCCGTCGAGGCGTCCACCACCCGGACCCCGCGGCCGATGGCGGTCATGGTGTTGGCCAACGCCTGGCCGTAGGTGTCGTGGAAGTGCACCGCGCTCTGCTCCGGGCCGATGCCTGCGTCGTCGAGCGCGTCGAGGAGCCGGCGCACGTGGCCCGGGGTGCCGACGCCGATGGTGTCGCCGATCGAGAGCTGGTCGCAACCGAGGTCCATGAGCCGGGAGCAGACGTCGACGACCTGCTCGACCGGCACCGGTCCCTCCCAGGGGTCGCCGAAGCACATCGAGACGTAGGCCCGCACCCAGGCACCGGCGTCCAGCGCGCGCTTCACCACGGGCGCGAACATCTGGAGCGACTCCTCGACCGACCGGTTGAGGTTCTTGCGGGCGAAGGTCTCGGTCGCGCTGCCGAAGATCGCGATCGAGGTGACGCCACGCTCCAGGGCACGGTCCAGGCCGCGCTCGTTGGGCACGAGGACCGGACGCTGCCGCCCCGTGCCGATCTCACCCAGCTCGTCCAGCAGCTCCTCGGCGTCGCCGAGCTGGGGCACCCACTTCTGCGGGACGAAGCTGGTGAGCTCGACCGTGTCCAGCCCGGCGGCGAGCAGCCGCCGCACGAACTCGGCCTTGACGTGCGTCGGCACGACGGACTTCTCGTTCTGCAGGCCGTCGCGGGGACCGACCTCGTAGATCGTCACCCGGTCGGGCTGGCCGGGCAGCGGCTCGGTCATCGGCAGGGTGCGGCTCATGCCGTCAGCCTCTCAGATGCCGCCACGGCAGGGGTGAGATCCCCGGCCCGAGCAACCTCACGCGACGCCCGGTCGGTTCAGCGCAGGGCCAGGGCGGTCGCGACGGCGGCGGTCGCCGCCTCGTGGCCCTTGTCCTCGCCCGACCCCGGCAGCCCGGCACGGTCGAGCGCCTGGTCCTCGTCGTCACAGGTCAGCACGCCGAAGCCGACGGGCACGCCGGTCTCGACCGACACCTGGGTCAGCCCGGAGGTCGCCGCCTGACAGACGTAGTCGAAGTGCGGTGTGCCGCCGCGGATCACCACACCGAGGGCGACGACGGCGGCATACCCCTCCCGGGCCAGCCGGGCCGCGGCCACCGGCAGCTCGAAGCTGCCCGGCACCCGCACCTCGCGGACGTCCTCGACCCCTATCTCGGCCAGCGCCCGCCGGGCGCCGTCGAGCAGACCGTCCATGACGACCTGGTGCCACGACGCGGCGACCACGGCGACGCGCAGCCCGCTCCCGTCGACGCTGAGGGTGGGTGCTCCGGCCTTGCTCATGCTGTGCTCCTCGTCTCGTGGGTCGGGGTCGTCAGGTGCGGGGAGTGCCCGAGGCGCTCCACCTTGGTCCGCAGGTATGCCTGTGCCTCGGCCGGCGCCGGTCGTCCCGACGGCAGTGTCTGCGCCACGACGAGGCCGAGGTCGGTCAGCGCGCTCACCTTGTCGGGGTTGTGCGTGAGCAGCCGCAGCGGCCGCCCGGCCTGCCCGAGGTCCTCGAGGATCGCCGCGGCGACGGAGTAGTCGCGCGCGTCCACGGGCAGCCCCAGCGCCTCCTGCGCGGCGACGGTGTCGAGCCCGCCGTCCTGGGCGGCATACGCCCGCAGCTTGTCGACCAGCCCGACGCCGCGGCCTTCGTGCCCGCGCAGGTAGACCACCGCGCCCCCCTCGACAGCGACCCGCGCCAGCGCGTCCTGCAGCTGCGGCCCGCAGTCGCAGCGACGCGAGCCCAGGGCCTCGCCGGTGAGGCACTCGGAGTGCACGCGCACCAGCGGGCTCGGCCCCGGGTCGGGGCGTCCGAGGAGCGCGAGGTGATCGACGCCGGTCACGAGGTCGCGGTAGCCGTGGACGACCAGCTCGCCGTGCTCGGTCGGCAGCGTCGAGCTCGCGACCCGCTGCACCCGGTCGTGCCGCTGCCGGTAAGTGACCAGCTCGGCGATGGTGAGGACCGGCAGGTCGTGCTCGGCCGCGAGCGCACGCACCTGCGGACCGCGCAGCATCTCGCCCTCGTCGTCGACCAGCTCGCCGATGACGCCGACAGGCGCGAGGCCGGCGAGCCGACACAGGTCGACGGTGGCCTCGGTGTGGCCGCGCCGGGCGAGCACGCCGCCGTCGCGGGCGCGCAGCGGCACGAGGTGACCGGGTCGCCGCAGGTCGGCGTTGGTGCTGCGCTCGTCGGCCAGCACCTGCGCCGTGCGGCAGCGGTCGGCGGCGCTGATGCCCGTCGTCACGCCGGTCGTGGCGTCCACGGTGACGGTGTATGCCGTGCGCAGCTCGTCCTCGTTGGCGGCGTCGGCCACCATCGCGGGCAGCCCCAGCCGGTCGGCCCAGGCGCCGGGCATCGGCGCGCAGAGGAAGCCCGAGGTGTGCCGGACCGCCCATCCGGTCCACCCCGGGGTCAGCGTCTGCGCGGCCAGGACCACGTCACCTTCGTCCTCCCGGTCCTCGTCGTCGAGCACGAGCACCGGGCGACCGGAGCGCAGCGCGTCGAGCGCCCGGGGGACCGCCGCGACGGCGCTCATCGGGCGAGCTCCGGGTCGAGCAGCCGCTCGGCATACTTCGCGAGCACGTCGACCTCGACGTTGAGCGCCTCGCCGGCGCCGCGACGGCCGAGCGTGGTCAGCCCGAGGGTGGTCGGGATGAGCGAGACCTCGAACCAGTCCGGCCCGACCGCGGAGACGGTGAGGGAGACGCCGTCGAGCGCGACCGAACCCTTGTGCGCGACGTAGCGCGCCAACCGCGGCGGCAGCGCCAGCCGGACCACCTCCCACCGCTCCCCCGGCGTGCGCGAGACCACCGTCGTGGTGCCGTCGACGTGGCCCTGCACGACGTGGCCGCCGAGCCGGCCTCCGACCGGGAGCGAGCGCTCGAGGTTGACCGGGTCGCCCGCGGCCAGACCACCCAGGGTCGTGACGGCGAGCGTCTCGGCCATGACGTCGGCGACGAAACCGTCCTCGGTGCGCCGCGTGACCGTCAGGCAGACGCCGTTGACGGCGATCGAGGCGCCGTGGGTGGCGTCGGCGGTGACGAGCGGGCCGCGGATCACGACGACGCTCGCGTCCGCGCCGTCGGTGCGGGAGACGAGGGAGCCGAGCTCCTCGACGATGCCGGTGAACATCAGGGGACCTCCTGGTCGGACGGGGTATGCGCGTGCTCGCTCGACGCAGCGTGAACAGCAGCGGTGCCGGTGGACGCCGAGGCGGCGCTGTGGGTGGGTGCGGAGCCGTTCCGGGTCGTAGCCGGGCCGGGCACCGACCGGAGCCGCAGCTGCAGGTCCGGTCCGAGCCGGTCGACGTCGACGAGATCCAGGCGCGCGGCGTCGGCGAGGGTGCCGATGCCGAGGTCGGGGACAGCACCGGGCCCGGCACCGAGCAGGGCCGGCGCGAGGTGGACGAGCAGCTCGTCGACCAGCCCGGCCCGCCAGAACGCCCCGGCCAGCGTCGGACCGCCCTCGAGCAGCACGCTGTGCACCCCGCGACCGCGCAGCTCGGCCAGCACCTGCGCCGGGTCGTGGGTGCGCAGGTGCAGCACCGGCCCCTCTTTCGACGACACCTGGTCGTCGCGAGGTCCTTCTCCCGACGACCAGCCGTCGGCAGCCTCTTCTTCCGGCACCATCTCCCCCGCCCGCGTCTTCCCCAGCCGGCTCCCCGCAGGCAGGTCCCGGTGGCCCACGACGACCCGGAGCGGCTGGTCCGGCAGGAGCCGACCGGCGCGGTCCCGAGCGGTGAGCGAGGGGTCGTCGGCCAGCGCGGTCCCGGTGCCGACGACGACAGCGCCGACCCGCGTCCGCACCCGGTGCGCCTCCGCGCGTGACTCCGGCGAGGTGATCCAGCGGCTGGTCCCGTCGGCCGCGGCGACCCGGCCGTCGAGGGTGCTGGCCACCTTCCACGTGACGTGCGGGCGCCCCAGCGTCGCCGCCCGGGCCCAGTCGGCCACGACCTGCTCGGCCCCGGTGTGCCGGTGCTCGCGCACGACGACCCCCGCCTCCCGGAGCACCCGGGCACCGCCACCGGCGTGCGTGGGGTCGGCACCGGCATACACGACCCGCGTGATGCCGGCGGCGACCAGCGCGTCGGCGCACGGCGGCGTCCTGCCGTGGTGCGAGCAGGGCTCGAGCGTGACGACGGCGGTCGTGCCACGCGCCGAGTCACCCGCCGCGGCGAGCGCCACGGCCTCGGCGTGCGGCGTCCCGTGGCCGGCGTGGAAGCCCTCCCCCACGGTCACGCCCTCGGGGTCGAGCAGGACGCACCCGACCCGCGGGTTGCGGTCGTGGCGGGGCCCGCACCGAGCCAGCTCGACCGCGCGGTCCAGCGCGGCCTCGACCGCGGCCGTCGGCGGCGCGGGGTTCAGGGTGTGGTGGCCGGTCACCCGTCGTCCTCTCCAGGTCGGTGCCCGGGGACGTGGGGAGGCTGCGGGGACGACGGCGACGCCGCCACGGGTCGCGAGGCGTGCCCGCGACGGGTGGGCGGACGGCCAGGCCGCCGACCCACGCGCTGCCTCCCTTCCGGACTTTCACCGTCGGTCCTGGAGTTCCACCAGGTCAACCGGCCGCTGGCTGCGGTCGGGTCGCGGACTGTCACCGCCGGCTCGGAGTTTCACCGACCCCGGAGCGCGTATGTCGTTCTCCGGCCATCCTACCGCTCCGAAGTTAGCCGCGCGCCGCCAGCCGCGGTGACAGGGTCTAGGAAGGCGTTTCGAAGGAGGAAAGCTCCGCCTCAAGTGTCCAGACGCGGACGTCATCGTAGGCGGTCTCGCGTCGAAACGCGTCACGTTCGACTAAGATTGCCACATCCCCCGCACCCATCCGCCCCGCCGCAAGTAACTCAAAAAGAGTTGAGCCCGTTGAGTCGCCCTTAATCAGTTGCTCCAACAAGCATGCGTCCCAGTTGAGACCCCGCACCAACCACGGTGGACTGTTGCCGTGCGCTGCCTGGATGAGCTCCACGAAACGATTGGCGGCGGCACGACGGTCTCCCTGGCACTGCGAAATGTGGTTTCCAGTCTCAATCAGAGTGGTAACCGGGATTACAAAGTTGTCCCCGCGCCTGTAGCGCTTGTCGAACTCGGCCTTCAGCTCCCCGTGTCTTTGACTCTTACCCGGCACCTTCAAAATCTCCACAAGCACAGAGGTGTCGATGAGCCATACCGTGGACGCAGGCACGCTCTACAGCCCCAAGATGGTCGCCAGAGGGGACTCGGCGGAGCGCTGCGTGGACGCGTCTCCCGGGCGCAGCGCGTCCTCCGTGGCGCGCTCCCCGAGGGGAGCCTGACCCGCCACCTCGAAGTAGTCTGGGAACTCGACTAGCCTCGTCACTCGACTCCAACCTTCGGCGTCACGAGTCACGACAACGACAGATTCATGATCTTCACCCGCAAGGCTGTCCAAAATCGCAGGGCTGTGGGTCGTGGCGAGTGTCGCTACCCCTCGTTCAGCTGCAGCTTCCTTGAGCCTACTGATGAGAAGCGATGCCTGAGAAGGGTGCAGTCCATTCTCGATCTCTTCAACTACCAGCAAGCGGGATCCAGATGATAAGGCTATGGGATCAAGCATCGCAGCAGCTATCGATAGAAAACGTAACGTGCCGTCGCTCATCAGTCTCGCAGGTATGGCCCTGGTCTGTCCCCCAATCTTCTCTTCCAGCGTCACCATGACGTCTCCAAGGTCGCTGGTGACTGAAGAAAGGTCAGAAACTTGCGCCTCTGACAGAGAGCGTGTCATGTTCAGCAATTCATCGCGTCTGTCAGCTTCATCTGCGATGAAGCTGAGCACGGCAGACAAATTCTCTCCGTTGCGACGGAGCACGTTATCTCTCTCGGGAACGTATTCGCGCATTTGATGGGGAACAGGATCCAACAAGAAAATGCCCGACAAAGCCTCAAGCATGACGGCAGCCCGCTCGTGCACTTCGCGACCACCGATAGTCGTGGCCGGCACCCGCGTATTCACCTGGGACGTCAGTAGTTGGTCAGCTCGCATAGAGACCGGTGGATTCTTTCCGCGCTTCTTGCTGTTCCAGCGCGTCACGATGTCGGCACTGTAGTCTTGCGGCGGATCCGAGGCCAGCCACTCGGTCTCCCCACCGCGCTTAGGGGACCACAGCCGTTCCTGAACTATCTGGAGGCTGGGGATCGTTTGTATCTTCAGGTCAAGATGCAGCGGGGGCTCGCCCTCACCGGAAACTGTGCACCCCAGCTCAAATGTGTTCTCCCCAATAGGAGCACACCCCTCGGAACCACCGCGTACGGCAGTTCCATCCCGCCCACCGTCCAAGGCGTCTCGCAGACTAATGCCGGACGAAAGCGCATTCAAGACCGACAGGGCGTCCAGGATGTTGCTCTTCCCCGAGCCATTCCTTCCCACGACCAAAGTCATGTCGGTCAACGGCACTCTAGCGTCCCTGATGCTCTTGAAGGCACCGATACGCAACTCGGACAAGCGGGCTCGCATATGGTCAACCCTACCCGCTCAGGCTCCTCCTGCCTCTGACGACAGGCAGCCCTGTAACAACCCCCATCGACGCGGCGGAATGCGCGGGGGCCAGTGACCGTTGTGCCCAGCGATGAACGGCCCCCTGATCGTCCAGTCCGACAAGACCCTACTGCTCGAGGTCGACCACGACGGCGCCGAGGCGGCGCGACGCGACATCGCGCCCTTCGCCGAGCTCGAGCGCGCCCCCGAGCACGTCCACACCTACCGCGTCACCCCGCTCGGCCTGTGGAACGCCCGCGCCGCGGGCCACGACGCCGAGCAGGTGGTGCACGCCCTCATCGAGCACAGCCGCTTCCCCGTGCCGCAGTCGCTGCTGGTCGACGTGGCGGAGACGATGGCGCGGTATGGCCGGCTCACCCTCACCAAGGAGGTCGTCGGCTCCGGCGAGGGCGCCGACGAGCCGCGCCTCGTGCTGCGCGCCACAGACCGTGCGGTGCTCGCAGAAGTGTTGCGGCACAAGAAGATCAAGCCCCTCGTCGGCGACCGGATCGACGACGACACCGTGCTCGTGCACCCGTCCGAGCGCGGCCACCTCAAGCAGGAGCTGCTCAAGGTCGGCTGGCCCGCGGAGGACCTCGCGGGCTACGTCGACGGCGAGGCGCACCCGATCGAGCTGGACACGAGCGACTGGAGCCTGCGGCCCTACCAGCAGCAGGCGGTCGACGGCTTCTGGGACGGCGGCTCCGGTGTGGTCGTGCTCCCCTGCGGCGCCGGCAAGACGCTCGTGGGCGCGGGCGCGATGGCGAAGTCGGCGACGACCACCCTCATCCTCGTCACCAACACGGTGAGCGCGCGGCAGTGGCGTGAGGAGCTGCTGCGGCGGACCTCGCTGACCGAGGACGAGATCGGGGAGTACTCCGGGTCGCGCAAGGAGATCCGCCCCGTGACGATCGCGACCTACCAGGTGCTGACCCTCAAGCGGAAGGGTGTCTTCCCGCACCTGGACCTGCTGGACGCGCGCGACTGGGGGCTCATCGTCTACGACGAGGTGCACCTGCTCCCCGCGCCGATCTTCCGGATGACCGCCGACCTACAGGCGCGGCGCCGGCTCGGGCTGACCGCCACTTTGGTGCGCGAGGACGGGCGCGAGTCCGACGTCTTCTCGCTCATCGGGCCCAAGAGGTATGACGCGCCGTGGAAGGACATCGAGGCGCAGGGCTACATCGCGCCCGCCGATTGCGTCGAGGTCCGGGTCAGCATGCCGGAGGCGATGCGGATGGCGTATGCCGTCGCCGAGCCGGACGAGCGATACCGCTTCGCCGCGTGCGCGCCGGCCAAGGACGCGGTGGTCGACCGGCTCGTCGCGGCGCACCGGGGCCAGCCCACGCTGGTCATCGGGCAGTACCTCGACCAGCTCGAGCAGCTCGCCGGACGCCTCGACGCCCCGCTCATCACCGGTGAGACGACGGTCGCGCAGCGGCAGGAGCTCTTCCGCCAGTTCCGCGAGGGCGAGATCAGCCTGCTCGTCGTGAGCAAGGTCGCGAACTTCTCGATCGACCTGCCCGAGGCCAGCGTCGCGATCCAGGTCTCCGGCACCTTCGGCTCCCGCCAGGAGGAGGCGCAGCGGCTGGGTCGTGTGCTGCGCCCCAAGGGCGACGGGCGCACCGCGCACTTCTACACCCTCGTCACCCGCGACACCGTCGACGCCGAGTTCGCCGCCCACCGCCAGCGCTTCCTCGCCGAGCAGGGGTATGCCTACCGCATCGTCGACGCGGACGACCTCGGTGATCTCGACGTCGCGAGCCCCGAGACCGCCTGAGCCGCGCAGCATACTCCCAGGGAACTGTCAGCCTGTCTCGCCACAGTAGAGGCATGACCGCCAGTCAGAGCGACCCGGAGGCCACACTGCTGGTGGTCGAGGACGAGACCAACATCCGCGAGCTACTGACGACGAGCCTGCGCTTCGCCGGCTTCGCGGTGCACGCGGCCGCCGACGGGCGCAGCGCGCTGCAGCTCTCCGGCGAGCACGACTTCGACCTCGCCGTCCTCGACATCATGCTCCCGGACATGGACGGCTTCACCGTGACCCGCACCCTCCGCGAGCGCGGCCTGGACCTGCCGATCGTCTTCCTCACCGCCAAGGACTCCCTGGACGACAAGATCAAGGGCCTGACCGTGGGCGGCGACGACTACGTCACCAAGCCGTTCAGCCTGGAGGAGGTCGTGGCGCGCATCCGCGCGGTGCTGCGCCGCACCCGGGTCGCCGAGGAGGGTGACGACCACGCGCTGCGGGTCGCCGACCTCGAGCTCGACGAGGACAGCCACGAGGTGCGCCGGGCCGGCAAGGTCATCGAGGTCTCCCCCACCGAGTTCAAGCTGTTGCGCTACCTCATGCTCAACCCCGGCCGGGTGCTCTCCAAGAGCCAGATCCTGGACCACGTGTGGGACTACGACTTCCGCGGCGAGATGAACATCGTGGAGTCCTACATCTCCTACCTGCGGCGCAAGATCGACGTCGTCGGCGAGCCGCTCATCCACACCAAGCGCGGCGTGGGCTACGTGCTGCGCGAGCCGCGCTGAGGCGGCATACCCCTCCCGTGCTGCAGCACCTGCGCCGCGCCGCCTACTCCAAGCTCCACCGGCTGTCCCTGACCCGACGTCTGGTGACCGTGCTGGTCCTGCTGGTCCTGGCGGCCTACCTGCTCACCACCTCGGTCACGATCACGATGCTCCGCGGCTACCTCGTGGACCGCGTGGACGCCGACCTGGAGACCTACATCGACCCGCTCGCGGAGCGGGTGTCGGCCCAGCTGCTGGAGGACGCGACCGGCCAGCAGAGCTCCAGCGCCGAGCTGTGGCTGCCGCCGAACTCCTACTACATCCTGCTCACCCCGGGGGAGCGCTCCTCGCGCACGATCACCCTCGCCTCCCGCGGCATGGACGACACGCCGGACCTGCGCCGGGTCGACCTCGACGACGACCGGCTCGGGACACCGTTCACCGTCGGCAGCACCGAGGGGGTGGGGACCTGGCGGGTCCTGGCGGTGCCGCTCGACGAGCGGCAGGACGTCTTCACCGGCACCATCGCGGTCGCGCTGCCGCTGGACGAGGTCGACAGCACCGCCCGGCAGCTGGCCTTCCTCACCGTGGTCATCGGCCTGACCACGATGGTCGTCGTCGGGGTGCTCGGGTGGTTCGCGGTGCGCCGCGCCTTCCGCCCGCTGAGCCGGATGGAGGACACCGCGGCGGCGATCGCGGCCGGCGACCTCACCCGGCGCATCCCGCCGCCGGGCGCGCGGGACGAGGTCGGCTCGCTCTCGGAGTCGCTCAACGGGATGCTCGCGCACATCGAGCACTCGTTCGCGGTGCGCGAGGCCTCCGAGCAGCGGATGCGGGACTTCGTCGCGGACGCCTCGCACGAGCTGCGCACCCCGCTCGCGACGGTCAAGGGGTATGCCGAGCTGCACCGCTTCGGCGCCATGACCGACCCCGAGGAGGTCGCCGGGGCGATGCGCCGGATCGAGGACGAGGCCACCCGGATGACCCGCCTCGTCGAGGACCTGCTGACCCTGACGCGGTGGGACTCGCAGCCGGAGATGGCCCCCACCCGGGTCGACCTCACGGTGCTCGCGTCCGACGTCGTGCAGGACGCGCGGGTGCGGGCGCCGCAGCGCGCGGTGCGGCTGGTGTCGCTGGACGGGACCGAGCCGCACGCAGCACCAGTCGTGACCGGCGAGGACGGCGCGCTGCGGCAGGTGCTGACCAACCTGGTCGCCAACGCGCTGGCGCACACCCCGGACGGCACCCCGGTCGAGGTGGCCGTGGGGCGCACCGGCGAGCGCGTCGTGGTGGAGGTGCGCGACCACGGGCAGGGCCTGTCCGACGGCACGGCCGACCGCGTCTTCGAGCGGTTCTACCGGGCAGACAAGTCCCGGAGCCGGGCCTCCGGCGGCACCGGGCTGGGGCTGGCGATCGTCGCCGCGATCGTCGGGCGCCACCAGGGGTCGGTGCGGCACACCCCGACGCCCGGGGGTGGCGCGACCTTCCGGGTCGAGCTGCCCGCGGACCGGCGTCCAGTGAACTCATAGCCTCTACCCAGGCTCCCCTGACGTCGACGTGATGTCATCGGACCATGACGACGCCACAGCACGACCCGCAGGACCGGAGCGCCGACCACGCGTCCCGGGCTGACGCCACCGGCCCCATCCACCCGGATGCCACCGCGCCGGTCCCCCGGGCCGAGGATTTTCGGGCCGAGGAGTCGCAAGCCGAGGGCTCCCGGGCCGAGAGCCCCCGGGTCGAGGAATCCCAGGTCGAGACCTCCGCGACCCAGGCTCCCCCCACGCGCCCCCGGCCGCCCCCCGCCGGGAGCGCCGACGCATCGGCGACATCGCGGTGGCGAGCGTGCTCGCGGCGCTGCTCGCCTCCGGCGGCACCTACGCCGCCATCCAGCTCGCCGACGACGGCTCCGGGCAGGCGGCGCAGGAGAGCGCGGAGGAGACGGAGGACGAGCAGGCCTCCGGCGACGCCGAGGGCACGACCGTGTCGCTGACCGGCGAGCAGGACTGGGCCTCCGTGGCCGACGCGGTGACGCCGAGCACCGTCTCCATCGCCGTGGCCGGCTCCCAGGGCGAGGGCTCGGGGTCGGGCGTGGTCTGGGACGACGAGGGTCACGTCGTCACCAACGCCCACGTCGTGGAAGGCGCCCAGGAGGTGCAGGTCACGCTGCCCGACGGTCGCTCCTACTCCGCCGAGGTCGTCGGCAGCGACCCCTCCAGCGACCTCGCCGTGCTGCAGCTGGACTCGGTGCCGGACGAGCTCACCCCGATCGCGGTCGGCGACGACTCCGCGCTCGGCGTCGGCGACCCGGTCATGGCTGTCGGCAACCCACTCGGCCTGTCCGGCACGGTCACCACCGGCATCGTCAGCGCCCTGGACCGGCCGGTCACCACGCAGGGCTCGAGCCAGAACCCCGCCGACCCCAACTCCGCGGTCTTCACCAACGCCATCCAGACGTCGGCGGCCATCAACCCGGGGAACTCCGGCGGGGCCCTGGTCAACGCGGCCGGCGAGCTGGTCGGCATCAACTCCTCGATCGCCTCGCTGGGCTCGGCGATGGGCGGGCAGAGCGGCTCCATCGGCATCGGCTTCGCGATCCCGTCGAGCAAGGTGCAGCTCATCGCCGACCAGCTCATCGAGACCGGCACCGCGACGCACGCCTTCCTCGGGGTGGGCCTGGACGACGCCACGGCCGAGACCGACGGCGCCACCGTCTCGGGCGCGTGGTGACCCAGGTCGAGCCGGAGTCGCCGGCCGCCGAGGTCGGGCTCGAGAGCGGCGACCTCATCGTCGGCATCGACGACGAACCCATCACCAGCTCCACCGCCCTGGTCGGCCAGGTCCGCGAGCGCGGCGCCGGCGACGAGGCGACGATCGCCTACATCCGCGACGGCGAACGGGCCGAGGTCACCGTCACCCTCGTCACCCGGCCGGACGAGGAGGGCTGACAGCCCCCACGTCATCTGAGCGCCGGTATGTCACTCAGGAGCCTCCTGGAGCAGGCTGCTGAGTGACATACCGGCGCTCAGTGCGGCCGAGACCCGGGGAACGACGCCGGTATGCCCGCTACCGGGCGCGATCGACCCGGGTCTCCTCCCACACCGGGCCGTCGGTCTCCCGCACCCGCCCGTCGGCGCCGAAGACGACGAAGCGGTCGAAGGAGTCGGCGAACCACCGGTCGTGGGTGACCGCGAGCACCGTGCCCTCGAAGGCTTCCAGGCCCGCCTGCAGCGCCTCGGCCGAGTGCAGGTCGAGGTTGTCGGTCGGCTCGTCGAGCAGCAGCAGGGTCGCGCCGGACAGCTCCAGCAGCAGGATCTGCACCCGCGCCTGCTGCCCGCCGGACAGCGAGTCGAAGCGCTGCTCGCCGGCCCGGGCCAGCTCGTAGCGGTCGAGCACCCGCGCGGCCTCCTGCTGCGGCATACCGCGCCGGTGCTCGTCGCCGCGGTGCAGGATCTCCAGCAAGGTCCGCCCGCGCAGCTCCGGGTGGTCGTGCGTCTGGGCGAACCAGCCGGGCCGCACCCGGGCGCCCAGCCGCGCCACACCGGTATGCCCGACCGGCGCCGGCACGACGTCACCGACCGGCCGGTGCTCCGGCTCGGGGTCGCTGCCACCGGCGGCGAGGAGCCGCAGGAAGTGCGACTTGCCCGAGCCGTTGGAGCCGAGCACCGCGACCCGGTCGCCGTACCAGACCTCCAGGTCGAAGGGCCGCATCAGCCCGGTCAGCTCGACGTCCTCGCAGATCACCGCCCGCTTGGCGGTCCGGCCGCCGCGCAGCCGCATCCGCACCCGCTGCTCGTGGGCGACCGCCTCCGGCGGCCCCGCCTCCTCGAAGCGGCGCAGCCGGGTCTGGGCCGCCTGATACTGGCTGGCCATGTCGGCGTTGTAGGCCGCCTTGGCCTTGTAGCGCAGCATGAGCTCGCGCAGCTTGGCGTGCTCCTCGTCCCAGCGGCGCCGGGCCTCCTCCAGCCGCGCGTTGCGCTCCTCGCGGGCCTGGTGCCAGGTCGCGAAGCTGCCCGGGTGCACCCACAGCGTGCTGCCCGCCGCGCCCGGCTCCAGCGTCGCCACCCGGGTCGCGGCCTGCGCCAGCAGCTCTCGGTCGTGGCTGATCAGCAGGATGGTCTTCGGGCTGGCGCGCAGCTGCTCCTCCAGCCAGCGCTTGGCCGGCACGTCGAGGTAGTTGTCCGGCTCGTCGAGCAGCAGCACCTCGTCCGGCCCGCGCAGCAGCGCCTCCAGCGCCAGCCGCTTCTGCTCGCCGCCGGAGAGCGTGTCGGTGCCCCGCCACTCCGCCTGCTCGAACGGTATGCCCAGGGCCGCCACCGTGCACACGTCCCAGAGCGTCTCCTGCTCGTAACCGCCGACATCGGCCCAGTCGGCCAGCGCCTGGGCGTAGGCGAGCTGGGCCGGCTCGTCGTCGACGGTCATGATCGCCAGCTCGGCGGCTTCCAGCGCCCGCGCCGCGTCCCGGATCCGCGCCGGCGCCACCGACACGAGCAGGTCGCGCACCGTGGGCGGCTCGGCCCCGGCGGCGGTGTCCCGCCCCATGGTGCCGATGAACTGCGGCATCACCCCCAGCCCGCCGCTGCGCGAGACCGAGCCCTCGTGCGGGCGCAGCTCGTCGGCGACGATCCGCAGCAGCGTGGTCTTGCCGCTGCCGTTCGGTCCCACCAGGCGACCCGTGCCCCGTCGCCGAGGCGCAGGCCGATGTCGCGCAGCAGCGGCCGGCCGTCGGGGAGCGTGTAGCCCACCGCGGCGACGTCGACGTGACCCATGCACACATCGTGCCTGGTCCGGCCCGGGCGCCCCAGCCCTTTTCACCGCGCCGCCAGCCGCGGCACACGGCATACCCGGGCGGCATTGATACCTTGACCCCCACGCGCCGACCGGTGCGTGCCCGACGGCAAGGAGCTCCCCACGTGTTGATCGCTGTGCTCGGCGGCGACGGCTTCTGCGGCTGGCCCGCGGCGCTGCACCTGTCCGACCTCGGCCACGAGGTCGTCATCGTCGACAACCTCGTCCGGCGCCGGATCGACGAGGAGCTCGGGGCGCAGTCGTTGACCCCCATCGCCGGCATCGAGGAGCGGCTGGCCGCGTGGCACGAGGTGTCGGGGCAGCAGATGCGCTTCCGCGACATCGACCTGGCGCAGGACTACGACGGGCTGCGCTCCTTCCTCGAGACCGAGCGCCCGGACGTCGTCGTGCACTTCGCCGAGCAGCGCTCCGCGCCCTACTCGATGAAGTCGCCGCGGCACAAGCGCTACACCGTCGACAACAACACCGGGGCCACCCACAACCTGCTCTGCGCCCTGGTCGAGACCGGGCTGGACGCGCACCTGGTCCACCTCGGCACCATGGGCGTCTACGGCTACGGCACCGCCGGTATGGCGATCCCCGAGGGCTACCTCGACGTCCAGATCACCGGTGACGACGGCGCGCAGGTCGACCAGCAGATCCTCTACCCCACCAACCCGGGCTCGGTCTACCACATGACCAAGTGCCTGGACCAGCAGCTCTTCGCCTACTACGCCAAGAACGACGCGCTGCGGATCACCGACCTGCACCAGGGCATCATCTGGGGCACGCACACCGACCAGACGCTGCGCGACGAGCGGCTCATCAACCGCTTCGACTACGACGGCGACTACGGCACGGTGCTCAACCGCTTCCTCATGCAGGCCGCGGTCGGCTACCCGCTCACGGTGCACGGCACCGGCGGGCAGACCCGAGCCTTCATCCACCTGCGCGACATGGCGCGCTGCGTGCAGATCGCGGTCGAGAACCCGCCCGCCCGCGGCGACCGGGTCAAGATCTTCAACCAGATGACCCAGACCCACCGGGTGCGCGACCTCGCCGAGCTGGTGGCGCGGATCAGCGACGCCGAGGTCGAGCTGGTGCCCAACCCGCGGCACGAGGCGGCGGAGAACGAGCTGCACGTGCACAACGAGACGTTCCTCGACCTCGGTCTGGAGCCGACGCTGCTCGAGGAGGGCCTGCTCATGGAGGTCGAGGACGTCGCCCGGCGGTATGCCGACCGCGCCGACCTCGAGAAGATCCCGTGCACCTCGACCTGGACCTCGGCCCAGGAGGCCGGCGTCCCGGCCTCCCGCGCCGCGCTCGCCGGGGCGGGTGCCGCCGTGTCCGTCGAGGGCCGAACCGAGGGCAACCCAGGAGACCGCGCCGGGGACCGCGCGGAGCATCCCGCCTGAGGCGGGCCCAGGCATACCCCATGCGGATCGCGCTGTTCACCGAGGTCTTCCTGCCCAAGGTCGACGGCGTCGTCACCCGCGTCACCCGCACCCTGGACCAGCTGACCGAGCTGGGGCACGAGGCGCTGGTCTTCGCCCCGGGCGAGCCGCCGACCCACCACGGGCCGCACCGCGTCGTGAAGGTGCGCTCGGTGTCCTTCCAGCCGTGGTACCCCGAGATCATGGTCGGCCTCCCGACCGCCCGCATCGCCCGCGAGATGCAGGCCTTCCACCCCGACATCGTGCACGCGGTGAACCCGGTGTGGCTCGCCGCCTACGGCGTCATCTCCGCCCGCCGCCGCAACCTGCCGCTGCTCGCGAGCTTCCACACCGACGTGCCGTCCTACACCACCCGGCTCGGCAACGGGCTCTCGCTGCTGCGCGCGCCGAGCCAGGCCTGGATCACGGGGATGCACAACCTCGCCGAGGTCAACCTGTGCACCTCCGCGCAGATGGTCGCCCGGGCGCGGGAGGTCGGGATCCGCGAGGTCGACCTGTGGCCCAAGGCGGTCGACACGGTGACCTACCACCCCTCGCGGCGCACCCGCGAGATGCGCGAGCTGCTCACCGGGGGCCACCCCGAGGCGCCGCTCGTGCTCTACGTCGGGCGGCTGTCGCGGGAGAAGGACCTCGACCAGCTGCTGGAGCCGATCCGCGAGCTGGCGGCCGAGGGGGTGCGGCTGGCCTTCGTCGGCTCCGGGCCGGCGCGCGAGGAGCTGGAGCGGCTCTTCGCCGGGACGCCGACGGTCTTCACCGGCTACCTCGCCGGGCAGGAGCTGGCCGCGGCCTACGCCAGCGCCGACGCCTTCGCCTTCCCCTCCACCACCGAGACGCTCGGGCTGGTCGCGCTGGAGTCGATGGCCAGCGGCGTGCCCGTGGTCGGCGCGCGGGCCGGGGGGATCCCCTTCGTCATCGAGGACGGCGTGACCGGCTTCCTCGTCGAGCCCGGCGACACGGCGGGGTATGCCGACCGCCTCCGCCGGGTGCTGCTCGAGCCCGAGCTCAAGGGCCGGATGGGCGCGGCCGCGCGGGCCGACGCGCAGACCCACTCCTGGCGGGCCTCGACCGAGTCGCTCGTGGAGTCCTACGAGCTGGCCGTGCAGCGGCACCGGGGCCGGCGGCCGGTCGTCAAGCCGCTGCGCGCGCGGCAGCACCGCGACCTGCGCTGAGCCGGCGTCCGGGACGAGGTGGCTCCAGGTCGGGAAGGCCGCAGCGAGCCGCCGCGGTGCTAGCGTGCGGGCCATGGTGATCGACGGGGACTCCACCACGACAGCAGCGACCGGCCGCTCCACCTGGGGCAGCCGGTGGGCCGCGATGGGGCCGGGGCTGCTGGCGGCCTCGGCCGCGATCGGCGCCTCCCACCTCATCTCCTCCACCCAGGCCGGGGCGCTCTTCGGCTGGCAGCTGGTCTGGCTCATCGTGCTGGCCAACGTGCTGAAGTATCCCTTCTTCCGCTTCGGCCCGCAGTACGCCGCCGAGACCGGACGCAGCCTGGTCGAGGGGTATGCCCGGCGGGGGAAGGCATACCTCTGGGTGTTCTTCGTGCTGGCCGCCGTGTCCTCGGTCATCTCCACCGCCGGCGTCGCGCTGCTGTGCACCGTGATCCTCGCCTACCTGCTGCCCGCGTCGTGGGGCCTGGGCGTGCCCGTGCTCGCGGCGGGGCTGCTCGCGGTGACGTGGGTGCTTCTCGTCGGTGGCCACTACAAGGCCCTCGACGGCGTCACCAAGATCATCATGGTGACCCTCGCCCTGTCGACCGTCGTCGCGGTGGTCATGGCGGCGGGCCAGGGCGCGGTCCGGCAGCCCGGCTTCGAGGACCCCTCCCCCTGGACCCTCGCGACCCTCCCCTTCCTCGTCGCGGTCATCGGCTGGATGCCGGCGCCGATCGAGATCAGCGCGCTGAACTCGCTGTGGGTCAAGGCCAAGGCGCAGGGGCGGCGGCTCGCGGTGCGCGACGTGCTCTTCGACTTCAACACCGGCTACGTCGTCTCCACCGTGCTCGCGGTCTTCTTCATCGGCCTCGGCGTCTTCGTGCAGTACGGCAGCGGCCAGGAGCTGCAGATGGCCGGCGGCGCCTACATCCCGCAGCTCATGAGCATGTACGGCGCGGCGATCGGGCAGTGGGCGGTCCCGCTCATGGCGCTCATCGCCTTCGCGTGCATGTTCGGCACCGTCATCTCGGTCGTCGACGGGTATGGGCGCGCGGCCGCCGAGTCGCTGCGCCTCATCCGCGGGCAGGAGTCGATGAGCCGGCGCTCCAAGGACCTGTGGATCACCGGGATCTCGCTCATCGCGCTGGCGATCGTGGTGTGGATGAGCGCGTCGCTGGCCGACATGCTGCGCTTCGCGATGGTCAGCGCCTTCCTCACCGCGCCGGTCTTCGCGTGGCTCAACTTCTCGATCATCCGCAGCGAGCGCCAGCTGTCCGGCACCATGCGGGTGCTGTCCTACGTCGGCCTGGTCTTCCTCGTCGGCTTCACGCTGCTCTTCCTGGCCTCGCAGTTCGGCCTGCTCGCCTGACCTCGAGGATCTCGGTCGCCGACCGTCCCACCGGCTCGGAAGGGCGCGACTGCACCGGTCATGTCGTGGCATCGCGTCGGCGGGCGACATATCTGCTGCAGTCGCGCAGCGCCGGACGCGGGACTCAGCCGTCGGCGAGACGGTCGGTGACGCGCTCGACCTTCTCGGTGAGCTGACCGGTATACCCCGGGCGCAGGTCGGCCTTGAGCACCAGCGACACCCGGGGCGAGTGCTCGGCGACGGCGTCGCAGGCCGCCTTGATGACCGGCATCACCTCGTCCCACTCCCCCTCGATCGTGGTGAACATCGAGGTCAGCTCGTAGGGCAGGCCGGAGTCGCGGACGACCCGGAGGCGTCGGCGACGGCTGCGCTCACCGAGCCGGAGTCGCTGGCGGCCTGGGTCGGGGCGACGGAGAAGGCGAAGAGCATGGGGATCACGCTATCCCTGCGCTGTTGGACGAGGTGGCGCTGCCCCTGCTCACCGGTGAGGGGCTCTGGTCGAGCGGACGGCCGGCGCCGGAGGAGTATGCTCGCCCCTCCTCCCCCCTCCCGACGCCACGACGAGGTGAGCCGTCATGCCCGCTGCCCCCACCCACCCTCCTGATCCGCACGCCGACCTCGCCGCCGAGCAGGCCCACCTGGCCCGCGCCCGCGACGAGCTCACGCGCATGCGCGAGCACACACTCGGCCTGACCGCCGACGGCGGCGACGCCCTCGCCGGCGAGGCGCTGGCGCAGACACTCTGGCTGCGCGCGAAGGCGCTGCAGGACGACCCCGGCACCACGCTGTTCTTCGGCCGGCTCGACACCGCCGAGGACGCGCTCTACATCGGCCGCCGGCACGTCTCCGACGCCGAGGGCGACCCGGTCGTCGTCGACTGGCGCGCCGGGGTGTCGACACCCTTCTACCGCGCCACCCCGACCGATCCCATGGGTGTCCAGCGCCGACGCCGCTTCGGCGTCGAGGACGGCCAGATCACGGCCCTTGAGGACGAGTGGCTGGGGACCGGCGAGCCCGGGGAGAGTGGCGGCAGCGGCATCCTCGCCCGCGAGATCGAGCGACCGCGCATCGGGCCGATGCGCGACATCGTCGCCACCATCCAGCCCGAGCAGGACGAAATCGTCCGCGCCGACGTCGCCACCACGCTGTGCGTGCAAGGGGCACCGGGCACCGGCAAGACCGCCGTCGGGCTGCACCGCGCCGCCTGGCTGCTGTATGCCTACCGCGCCCGGCTGGCCCGCTCCGGCGTGCTCGTCGTCGGCCCCAACCGTGCCTTCCTGGAGCACGTCGGCGCGGTGCTGCCCTCGCTCGGGGAGATCACCGTGCGGCACACCACGGTCGAGGAGCTCGTCGCCGACGCCACCGGCGCGACGGTCCGCTCGACCGACAGCACCCAGGTCGCGCGGCTCAAGGGCGAGTCGCGCATGGCCGAGGTCCTGCGCGCCGCGCTCTGGGGGCAGGTGTCCAGCCCGACCGAGGCGCTGGTGGTGCCGCGCGGGTCCCGCCGGTGGCGGGTCCCGGCATACCAGGTGCAGGAGATGGTCGAGGAGCTGCGCACCCGCGGCGTGGGGTATGCCGCCGCCCGCGCGATGCTGCACCAGCGGCTCGCGCACGCGGTCATGGTGGCGATGGAGCGCTCCGGGGACGCGCCGGACGACCGGGTGCAGGACAGCGTCGCCCGGTGCGCGCCGGTGAAGGCCTACGTCAAGGACCTCTGGCCGCAGGTGAAGCCCGCCGCCGTGCTCGCCCGGCTGCTGTCGACCGGTGAGCACCTGGCCGACGACCAGCGCCCGATGGTGTGGGAGCGGCCCCCGCGGTCGGCGACCTCGGCCCGGTGGAGCGCGGCCGACCTCGTGCTGCTCGACGAGCTCACCGACCTGGTCGACCGCACCCCGAGCCTGGGGCACGTCGTGCTGGACGAGGCGCAGGACCTCTCGCCGATGCAGCTGCGGGCCGTGGGGAGGCGCGCCTCGACGGGCTCGCTCACCGTGCTCGGCGACCTCGCGCAGGGCACGACACCGTGGTCGACGACGTCGTGGGAGGAGTCGCTGCACCACCTGGGCAAGGAGCTCTCGGCCGGGTCGACGCACCTCGAGGAGCTGGTCCGTGGCTTCCGCGTGCCGTCGTCGGTCATCGAGTTCGCCGCCCGGCTGCTGCCGTCGATGGCCCCCGACCTCGCGCCGCCGGAGTCGGTGCGGTCCAACCCGGGACGGCTCGACGTCGTGCAGGTCGAGGACCCGGTGGAGGGCGCCGTGCGGGCCGTGCAGCAGGCGGCCGCGCACGAGGGGTCGGTGGGGGTCGTGGTGCCGGACACGTGGGTGGGCCGCGTCGGGGACGCGCTCTCGGGGGCAGGCGTCGGGCACGAGGTGATGGACGGCGAGCACGCCGACGACACGCTGCGACTGCGGGTCTTCCTCGTCCCCGCGACGGTCGCCAAGGGGCTGGAGTTCGACCAGGTGGTCGTGGTGGAGCCCGCGGCGATCGCCGCCGCCGAGCCGGATGAGCGGACCGGCCTGCGCCGGCTCTACGTCGTGCTCACCCGCGCGGTCAGCGGGCTGACGGTGGTGCATACCGACCCGTTGCCGGACGCCCTCGCCGTCTCGTCTGCGGGACCGACGTCGGCCTAGCATGACCTCCATCGGGAAGTTCGCCGATGGAGGTCGTGCTATCCCGTGGTCGGTCCGGGCGGGGGCGGCGGCTCCTGCCCGCTGAGGCTGTCGTCCGCCACGTAGTACGTCGGCCGGCCGAGCTGCATCGTGTAGGTCCGCCCGACGTACTCCCCCAGGATCCCGAGGCACAGCAGCTGCACCCCGCCGACCGCGGTGACGACCATGAAGGTCGAGGTCCAGCCGGGCACGTTGAGGCCGACGGCATACCCCACGAGCGCGTAGACGAGCAGCCCCAGCGCGACCACGGCCCCGACGAAGCCCAGCCACGTGGCGAGCCGCAGCGGCGCGATGCTCGCCCCGGTGATGGAGTCCAGCGCGAGCCGCACCATCGAGGAGAGGGGGTACTTCGAGCGCCCGGCCGCCCGCGCGTCGCGACGGTAGGTCAGCACGCCGGAGGGGAAGCCGAGCGAGGGCACGACCAGCCGCAGCACGCGATGGTGCTCCGGCAGCGCGGTGACCGCCTCGACCGTGGCGCGCGACATCAGCCGGTAGTCGCCGGCGTTGGACGGCCCGTGGTCGGCGCCCAGCCGCCGCATCGTGTCGTAGTAGCCGCTGGCCGTGACTCGCTTGAACCGCGTGTCGCTCGTGCGGTCGTCGCGCACGGCGTAGACCACGTCCAGCGACTCCGCGCGCGCCAGCCGCACCATGTCCGCAATGAGCTCGGGCGGGTCCTGCAGGTCGGCGTCGATCGTGACCACCAGCTCCCCACGGGCGCGCTCCAGCCCGGCGGAGATCGCGGCCTGGTGACCGGCGTTGGCGCGCAGCCGGACGACCCGCAGCTGGGCCCAGCTCTGCCGCTCGCGCGCCAGCAACACCGGGGTCGCGTCGCTGCTGCCGTCGTCGACCGCCACGACCTCGTAGCCCAGCCCCAGCCCGTCGAGCACCGGCCGCAGCCGCTGCACCAGCAGCGGCAGGACATCCTGCTCGTCGAACATCGGCACGACGACGCTCAGCGCGATCGGGCCGGTCTGCGGTGCGCTCATCGGGCCTCACGGGTCGCGGTCGGGTGGTCGGCCGATCCTAGCCCGGCGCGCAGCAGGACCAGCAGCACCACGGGGACCAGCGCGAGCACGTAGCGCGGCCGCGCCTCGAAGATCAGCAGGTATGCCGTCAGCCCGCCGAGCGCGAGCGCCCAGGTGGTCAGGAGCGGGTCGGCGCGGGCACGCAGGAGCACGGCCCCGGTGAGCAGGACGACCGCGACCCACAGTCCCTGCACCACCCCCGCCCGCTCGTCGTAGAGCTCGCCGGCGCCCCTGCTGGCCGCGGTCATCCCCGACAGCGACTCGGGCAGGCTGCTCGCCTGCCGGCTGTCGGCGCCCTCACCATGCGCCCAGAAGGTCCCGTCGCCCCAGACCCACAGCGCCTTGGCGCCGAAGAAGCGCAGGTTGCCGACCAGCCCGCGCCCGCCGACCTGATCCCACGCCTGGGCCCGCAGGTCGGCCGTACGGGTGGCGGGGTCCATCGCCGCCGTGGCCTCGACCTGGTCCTGGCGGTAGGCACCCCACCGGCGCACCGGCGACTCCTCGGCGGAGTCCCAGGTGCCCATCGCCAGGAAGTGCTCCGGCGGGAAGGGCGCCTCCACCTGAGCCAGCCGCTGCGCGTCCAGCCCGGTCCCCCGCGCCGAGGCCCCGTCGAGCAGCGCCACGGTGCCCCACGAGACGGCGCCGAGGAGAGCCACGGCGACGACCCGTCGCCACTGCCGCGACCACAGCACGACCAGCACGAGCGCGATCGCGAGCACGACGACATACGGCTTGAGCGCGACGCCCAGCCCGAGCGAGACCGCCCCGGTCAGCGCCCACGGCCAGCTCCACCCGGCAGCGCCGCCGCACCGCACCATCGCCAAGGCGCGACCGAGACCGCCGCGGCCGCCGGGAGGTCGGTGTAGGGCACAGCGACGTTCGGCGACAGGCCCACCAGCACCAGGACGAGCGCCTGCACCGGCAGCACGGCCCGCGGGTGACCGAGGAGCTGGGCGCCGCGGCCGAGCGACCACAGCACCACCCCGACACACAGCACGTGCGGCAGCAGCACCGCACCCAACGCGGGCAGCGAGACGACCGAGCCCGCCTCGACCGCCACCTGCTCCAGCCAGAGGAGGCGCACGTTGTGCGGGTAGCGCGCGTAGTAGGTCAGCGCCTCGGCAGGCAGCGGCTCCCCCGCGGCGAGCGTCGCGGCGCTGGAGAAGATCCGGCGGGCGTCCCAGCCGAAGGGGATGAGCGCGAGCGCCGCGTGCGCCCCGGCCAGCAGCGTGCCCGCCGCGGCACCGGCCCAGAGGGCCCCGGACCGCGCCTCCCCTCCCCCCACGCCTGCGCCGGGTCGGAGGAGCGACCGCCCGAGGAGCACGAGGACCAGCAGCGACACCCCCGCGGCCACGCGGACCACGACCGGCGGGAAGACCAGCCAGCCGTTCAGCGGTGTCACCAGCGCGACGACGGCCGCCACCAGGAGCCCCACAGCGAACGCCCGTTGGAGCAGCAGAGCCATCCCCCGGTCGGCGCCCGTGAGCCGCCCCGACCCCTGACCTGTCATGCTGACAGCGTAGGCAGCGGCGGGTCCCGCCTCGCACCACCTGGGCGGACGGCATACGGTAGGCCGCAGCAGACTTCCCGCACACGAGGAGAGCACATGCACCCCACGCACATCCCGCTCCGGGTCGCCACCGGCGCGTTCATCCTGAACTCCGGCATCGGCAAGCTCAAGGCCGGTGAGGAGGAGGCCGAGCAGATGCACGGCTGGGCCTCCAGCGTCTACCCGGTGTTCAAGGACATGAAGGCCGGCGACTTCACCAAGGCCCTGGCCTACGCCGAGATCGGGCTCGGTGCTGCGCTGCTGCTGCCGACCGTGCCGTCCGCCGTCGCCGGGGCCGGCCTGGCCGCCTTCGGCGTCGGGCTCACCGGGCTCTACCTCAAGACCCCGGGCATGACCCAGGAGGACGGCATCCGACCCACGCCGGACGGCATCGGGCTGGCCAAGGACGTGTGGCTGGTCGGCGCGGGCCTGACGCTGGCCACCCAGTCGTTCCTCTCCGGCACCAAGCACGCCGCGCAGTCGGTCGCCGACGGTGTCGGCAACGCCGCCGGTGCCGTGGCCGGAGGTGTCACCGGCGCGGCCGGTGCCGCGGCCGCCGGGGTCACCGGCGCGGCCAGCTCGGTCGGCCACGGCCTCGCCGACGCCGTCGGCGTGAGCGGCAAGGGCAAGGCCAAGGGCACGCTGAAGGGTCTGTCCAAGGGCGCCCACACCGCCCGCGAGGACCTGTCCGAGGCGCTCGCCGACCTCGCGGACTCGCTGCTCGGCAAGCGCTGAGTCAGCCCAGCCACCTCTCGAGCGTCGCGCAGCTGCGCGGCGGCCTCGAGGTATGTCGTGCGCCGTGCGGGGTCGGTGGCGGCTGCCGCCACCCGGTGCAGGTGCGGCTGGATGAAGAAGGTCTCGTGCAGCAGCCAGACCTCGCGGCGCACCAGCAGCGGCCCGAGGTCGACCGGGGCCCCGAGCCGCTCGCGCTCGCGGGCGTAGGCCTGCGCCTGGGCGCGGACGCGGCGCTCGTCCATCGGGGCGTACCACGGGTCGGCGTGCACCGGCCCGCCGGAGAACGCCAGGTCCCGCGCGGGGTCGCCCACGTGGGCCCACTCCCAGTCGATGAGCCGGGGGACACCGCCGTTTACGACGACGTTGCTCAGGCAGGCGTCGCCGTGGACCAGGGCGGGCTCGACCGAGCCGAACGCCGGGAGGCTCTGCTCGCTGCGGCGCAGCACCGCGGGCCAGAGCGGGTCCAGCACGGCCGCCGGGCCCGGCTCGTGCTCGCGCCACCAGTCGCGCGCGGCGTGCGCGGCCGCCACCGGGTCCGGGGCTGCCGGTGCGGGGAGTCCCTCGGTGCGACCGCCCACGTGCAGGCGGGCCAGGGCGCGGGCGAGGGCCGCGAGGAGCTCGTCGGTCCAGTCGGCGGGGGCGCGCACCTCACCCGGGACCGCCGTGCTCACGAGGTATGCCGTGGGGTCGCCCTCCGTCGGCAGCCGCACCGCCACGGGGCGGGCGGCGAGGTCGGCGTCCGCGGGCACCCGGGTGAGCAGGTCCAGCTCGGCGTCCAGGCCGAGCGGCAGCTCGTGCACCGGCCGGTGCGGCACGCGCACGGCCAGACCTGGCTCGACCTCCCACACCGCGCACGACTCGCCCCGCCCCAGGAGGCGCACCTGCGGGCGGCCTGGCGGCACGGCATACCCGGCGGTGGTGAACCACCCGGGGTGGGCGGCGGCCAGGTCGGCGACCCCTCGGCGTCCAGCTGGGTCGGCAGCACCGCCCGATCGTCGCACGGCACGCCGTCCCGTCCGTGTATCACCACCCCGGCGCCGGTGGGGCGTGCCGCCCGCGGACGTCGAAGGCGGCTCGGGCCCTCAACCGTGCGTCTCGTCGGACGGGCACCACGCGGGCGCATGTCGCACGATGCGCCCGCGGAGTCGCGCGCTGCCCGTCGGGGCGCACGCGGGCGTCGCCCTGGCTCGTGCCAGAGTGGCCGGGTGACGCACCCCGCCGAGGCCCTGCTCGACCGCTGGCTCGCCGACGCCGCCATGCTCGCGCCCGAGGCGGGCCGCGACCTGTGGCTGGCGGAGGGGTCGCTGCTGCTGCGCGGCTGGTCCGAGCCGCAGCGGCGCTACCACACGACCGAGCACCTCACCGAGATCCTGGCCGCCCTCGACGAGCTGCAGGAGGCCGGTGCGGTCGACGCGGACGAGGCGCTCGTGGCGCGGACCGTCGGGTGGTACCACGACCTCGCCTACGACCCCCGCGCCAGGCCCGGCAGCAACGAGCACCGCAGCGCCACCTTGGCCCGCGACCACCTGCACCGCCTCGGCGTCGACGACGGCACGGTCGACGCCGTCGAGGCCGGCGTGGTCATGACGCTGGACCACGAGGGTCCCGGCGAGGGTGGTGCCGCCACGGACGCCGTCCACGACGCCGACCTCTGGATCCTCTCGGCGCCGCCCCCGCGGTATGCCGCCTACCGCGCCCAGGTCCGCGAGGAGTACGCCCACGTGCCCGAGGACGCGTTCCGCGCCGGCCGCCTCGGGGTCATGGGGCCGCTGGCCGGGCGCGAGCGGCTCTACCGGACCGGGCACGCGCACGAGCACTGGGACGCCCGCGCCCGGGCCAACCTGCAGGCCGAGCTGGCGGAGCTGCGGCGGGCCTGAGCGCCCACGCCGCTTCGGTGGGGCTGCGGCGGGCCTGAGCGCCCACACCGCTGCGTTGGGGCTGCGGCCAGGTGGCGAGCAGGAACGTCACCTCATCTGTCCTACGTGTCACACGCGCCCCGCACTGCGGAGACGTTGCCAGACGCCGGGGATATCACCCCGGCTCGCGTGACTTTCCCCGCAGCGGGATGCCTATGGGGCGAGCGTGACCCAGGTGAGGTCGACGGCCCGGCCGGACACCACCGGTCCCGCACGCCACACGCGCCCCGCACTGCGGAGACGTGTCCCGACGCCGGGGAAATCACCCCGGCTCGCGCGACTTTCCCCGCAGCCGGGTGCCCGAGGGGTCCGTGTGACTCATGTGGCACAGCTCCCGCCGGTGGCGGTGCCTCACCCACGGACGCCGAGCCCGTCGGCGGTGCGACCCGCGGGCACCCCGAGCACGACCTGCGTAGGCCCACCCCCGAGGCCCGACCTGCGGAGCCCCACCCCCGCGGACGGCCAGCCGGCCTGCGCAGCCCCACCCCGCCCGGAGGCACGACCTGCGGAGCCCTACCCCCGGGCCCACCACCACTCGGCGAGCGGCCACCAGGCAGCCTGGCCCGCGACACCCCGCGCCTCGGCCAGACTCAGCCAGCGCGCCTCGAGCACCTCGACCCCGTCCGGCCGCAGCGGGACCGGGGAGGGCAGCGTGGCGGCATACACCTGGACGTAGTTGTCGCCCTCGTCCCAGCTGCGGGCGCCGTGCCCGGGGGGCAGGGTGATCCGCTGGTAGCCCACGGCGACCAGCCGCTCCTGCTCCAGCTCGACCGCGATCTCCTCGGCGACCTCGCGCACGGCCGCCGCCCGCGCGGAGGCATCGGTGACCTCGCGCTTGCCGCCGGGGGCGCCCCAGCCTCCCGGGTCGAGTTGCGCACGAGGGCCATGCGCTCCGGGACCCCCTGCGCCCGGGCCAGCACCACCGACGCCCCGGCGCCGAGACGCTCCAGCGGGGAGGCGACCACCTCCAGCAGGTGCGGGGTCGGCGCGGCCCCCGCCAGCCCGTCCTCGACCCGGGCCAGCGGCCGCTCCCCCTTGCGCTTGCGGAAGCGCAGCCCGCTGTCCCGCAGCCGCCGGGCCAGTTCGGTGCCGCTCACCTCGACCGCCCCGGCAGCGACGACCTCGGCATACCGCTCCTGGGGGATGTCGTAGTGGTCGCCCTCGAAGGACCGCCAAGGGATGCCCGACCGCTGCGCGAAGGCGTGCAGCTCGGCGAGCGAGATGTCGCTCGCGAGGTGCGACCAGAGCCTGCCGTGGGCCCGCCACAGCGGCGGGTCGACGAGGACGGTCATGACCGCAGACCCTACCTGTGGACAACTTCTGCGGAGCGGGTGCGACACCGCCTAGCGTCGGAGGCACGAGGTGGCCACCCGGCCACCGTCACGAGGGAGGGAACCCATGAGCAACACCTTCGCCGTCGACACGGCACGGATCGCCGCCGCCTCCGGCGACATCGAGCGCATCGCCACCAGCATCGAGGGAGAGGTCCGCGCGATGATGGCCAAGCTCAACGCGCTGCAGGACTGCTGGCGCGGGTCGGCGGCCGGCAGCTTCCACAGCGTCACCCAGGACTGGAGCGCTACCCAGGAGAAGGTCCGCACCTCGCTGCAGCAGATCTCCACGACGCTGCGCACAGCCGGCCAGGACTACGAGCTGGTCGAGCAGACCAACCGCACCCGCTTCACCCCGGCGTGACCGCTGCCGGGTGAGATGTCCGGGTCGAGCGACCTACCCCGAGTGACGGCACCGCCGCGCGCCGTGGCAGGCGTCGCGGGCGCAGGGGTCCCCAGCCCCGCCGTCGCGAGCTCCCCGGCACAGGCCGACGGGCGGCCCCTCCGCAGTGGAGGGACCGCCCGTCGGTGGTGGTTCGCCCGCGAGGAACGCGGGCGCGCCTAGCGTCTGATCACGGGATCGATCAGAAGTCCATGCCACCCATACCGCCGTCGGCGCGGCCGGCATGGCCGGGGCCTTCTCCGGCTTGTCGGCGATGACCGCCTCGGTGGTGAGGAAGAGCGCGGCGATGGAGGCGGCGTTCTGCAGCGCAGAGCGGGTCACCTTCACCGGGTCGGCGACGCCGAAGCCCAGCATGTCGCCGTACTCACCGGTCGCGGCGTTGAGGCCCTCGCCCGGAGTGAGGTTGCGGACCTTCTCCGCCACGACGCCGCCCTCGAGACCGGCGTTGATCGCGATCTGCTTGAGCGGAGCCTCGATCGCCACCTTGACGATGTTGGCACCGGTGGCCTCGTCGCCATCGACGGACAGCCCGTCGAACGCGCGGGAGGCCTGGATGAGGGCGACGCCACCACCGGCGACGATGCCCTCCTCGACGGCCGCCTTGGCGTTGCGCACGGCGTCCTCGATGCGGTGCTTGCGCTCCTTGAGCTCGACCTCGGTCGCCGCGCCCGCCTTGATGACGGCCACGCCGCCGGCCAGCTTGGCCAGCCGCTCCTGCAGCTTCTCGCGGTCGTAGTCGGAGTCGGAGTTGTCGATCTCGGTGCGGATCTGGGAGACGCGGCCGGCGATCTGGTCGGCGTCGCCGCCGCCCTCGACGATGGTGGTCTCGTCCTTGGTGACGACGACCTTGCGGGCGGTGCCCAGCATGTCGAGCTCGGCGTTCTCCAGCTTGAGGCCGACCTCCTCGGAGATGACCTGGCCGCCGGTGAGGATGGCGATGTCGGCCAGCATGGCCTTGCGCCGGTCACCGAAGCCCGGGGCCTTGACGGCCACGGACTTGAAGTTGCCGCGGATCTTGTTGACGACCAGGGTCGCCAGACCCTCGCCCTCGACGTCCTCGGCGATGATCATCAGCGGCTTGCCGGACTGCATGACCTTCTCCAGCAGCGGCAGCAGGTCCTTGACCGAGGAGATCTTGGAGTTGACGACGAGCACGTAGGCGTCCTCGAGGACGGCCTCCATGCGCTCGGTGTCGGTGACGAAGTAGGGGCTGATGTAGCCCTTGTCGAAGCGCATACCCTCGGTGAGCTCCAGCTCCAGCCCGAAGGTGTTGGACTCCTCGACGGTGATGACACCCTCGTTGCCGACCTTGTCCATGGCCTCGGCGATCATGCCGCCGATCTCGGTGTCGGCCGCGGAGATCGACGCGGACTGCGCGATCTGCTCCTTGGTCTCCACCGGCTTGGCCATCTCGAGCAGGTCGTCGTTGACGGCCTTCACGGCGACCTCGATGCCCCGCTTGAGGGCCATCGGGTTGGCGCCGGCGGCGACGTTGCGCAGGCCCTCCTTCACCATGGCCTGGGCCAGGACGGTCGCCGTCGTCGTGCCGTCACCGGCGACGTCGTCGGTCTTCTTGGCGACCTCCTTGACCAGCTCGGCGCCGATCTTCTCGTAGGGGTCCTCGAGCTCGATCTCCTTGGCGATGCTCACACCGTCGTTGGTGATGGTGGGGGCGCCCCACTTCTTCTCGAGCACGACGTTGCGGCCCTTGGGGCCGAGGGTCACCTTGACGGCGTCGGCAAGGGTGTTCATACCCTTCTCGAGCCCGCGGCGAGCCTCCTCGTCGAAAGCAATGGTCTTGGCCATCTGAGCTGCTTCCTCCACATGCGGATGGACGGGTGACCGGGTGCCGCCCGCGACGGACGAGCCGGAGGCGCGGGGATCTGGTCTCCCCGGCTCCCGACCCTCGACAGGCCGGTCGGATTATCACTCTCGTGGTGAGAGTGCTAGGTCCATGATGAGCACTCGGGGCCTCCGAGTGCAAATGACGCGGCCGGTATGCGTGTCAGTGCCGCGCCCGGGCCGGCCGGCGCCACCACCGTGGATCGCCCGGTCCCCGGGCGGGGATCAGTGCCGCAGCTCCAGCGCCCGGACAGCGGCCAGCCGGAGCGTGTCCTCGCCGAGACCGAGGCCGCGGCCCGCGTTGGCCAGCGAGTCCACGCCGGCGATCCCGGTGCCCAGCACCTCGGTGAAACGCTCGGCCATGGCGGCGAGCTGCTCGGCCTGCGCCTCGACGAAGGTGCGGTCCACGACGTGGCCGTGCCCGGGCACCCAGGTGTCCGCCGTCTCCCCGGAGCGCGCCCGAGCAGCGAGCGCAGCGTCGGCGCCCACTCCATCGGGAAGGCGTCCTCCATCGCCGGGTCGGCACCCTCCTCGACGAGGTCGCCGGCGAAGACGACCCCGGCGTCGGGCACCCCCACCGCCAGGTCGTGGTCGGTGTGCCCGCGCCCGGCATACTGCAGCTCGACGGTCCGACCACCCAGGTCGAGCGCGGTGTCGTCCTCGATGAGGTAGAAGGGAAGCACGATCTCGGTGTCCTCCACCTGCTCGGCGAGGTGCTCGCGGTCGGTCGAGCGCAGGTGGTCGACCACCTGCTGCCGCTGGTGCTCCCCGGTGCGCCGCAGCCCTTCGGCCGCGCCGGAATGGGCATAGATCTGGGAGTCGCGGAAGGCGGCGTTGCCGAAGCAGTGGTCGTAGTGCGCGTGCGTGTTGACCACGACCAGCTCGGTGTCGGTGATGCGGCGCACCGACTCCAGCAGGTCCTGGCCCTGCGCGTGGAAGCTGCGGGTGTCGACGACGAGCGAGCGCTTCTCCCCCACGACCAGGCCGCAGTTGAGCTTGAGCTCCTCGTGCCGACGGACGTGGACCCCCGGAGCCACTTCTCGCCAGGTCGCCTCACTCATGCCGCGCCAGTCTACGGGCTGCCCGGCGCGCGGCGGCCCGGAGCCGAGTTGACGCCGCGTCATTTCGGCGGGCGCGGACGGCGCCGGCTTGTCAGGCTGGGTCCCGTCAGCGCCGACACGACCTGCCCAGGGGAGGCACCACATGTTCCCGACCCGGATCCTGCTCGCGACCGACGGCTCGCCCAGCGCGGCCCTCGCCCGCGAGCGCGTGATCGACCTGGTGCGGCATACCGAGGCCGAGGTGCACGTCGTGCACGTCGCCCTCGTCTCGCCGTGGACCAACCCGACGCCGCTGAGCCCCTCGCTGCGCGAACGGGTCGCGGCCGAGGCCAGACCGGTGCTCGCCGACGCGGTCAGCCAGCTGCAGGGGGCGCACGTCGCCGTCGCCGGCAGCCACCTGCGCACCGGCCGCGCCACCGACGAGATCCTGCGCCTGCGCGACGAGATCGACGCCGACCTCGTCGTCATCGGCAGCCGCGGGCAGAACGCCTTCGTGCGCGTCCTGCTCGGCAACGACGCCGAGGGCATCGTCCGGCACGCGCCCTGCGCCGTGCTCGTCGTCCGCACCGAGGAGGAGACCCGATGACCGCCGACGTGATGCTCCCGCTCGCCGACGCCGGAGGAGGTATGCCGGACTTCACCGTCCGCGCGCTCGACCTCTCGGTCATCATCGGCTACCTCGTGCTCAGCCGGATCATCCCGCTGGTGGTCGGCTCCCGGATGCAGAAGAAGGCGCACGCCGAGGCCGAGGCGAGCGGCAAGGAGAGCGACGCCTCCGAGGACTACTTCCTCGGGGGCCGCAACTTCATCTGGCCCTTCGTCGGGCTCTCGCTGGTGGCGACCAACATGTCCGGCGCGACCTTCGTCGGGCTGGCCGGCGGGGCCTACGAGCAGGGCATCTCGATCTTCGCCTACGAGTGGATGTCGGCGATCATCCTCGTCGTCTTCATCTTCTTCATCCTGCCGTTCTACCTGCGCTCCAAGGTCTTCACGCTGCCGGAGTTCCTCGAGCAGCGCTACGACCGGCGGGCGCGGATGGCCTTCGCCGGGTTCAACCTCTTCGCCAACATGTTCATCGACATGGCCGCCGCGCTCTTCGCCGGCGCCGTCGTCGTCAAGGTGCTCTACCCCGACATCCCGATGATCGTCTCGGTCGCGGTGCTCGCCATCCTGGCCGCGATCTACACCGTCATCGGCGGGCTGGGCGCGGTCATGGTGAGCGACTCGATCCAGGCGACCGTCACCCTGCTGGGCGGCGTGATCGTCCTCATCGCGACCTTCAATGCGATCGAGTCGTGGGACTCCATGGCGCAGGTCGCGGGTGACGAGAAGATGAGCCTCATCCTGCCCGCGGACCACCCCGACCTGCCGTGGCCGGGGCTGCTCACCGGGGTGCTCATCGTCGGGCTCTACTACTGGACCACCAACCAGCTCGTCGTGCAGCGCACCCTCGGTGCGAAGTCGCTGGACCACGGCCGGTGGGGCTCGCTGCTGGCCGGCTTCATCAAGCTGGCCTTCCTCTTCCTCTTCATCTTCCCCGGGGTCATGGCGCTCTCGCTGTACCCGAACCTCGAGAGTCCCGACACGGTCTTCCCGACGCTCGTCTTCGACCTGTTGCCGGTGGGCCTGCGCGGCCTCATCCTCGCGGCCGTCATCGCGGCGATCACCTCGACCGTCGACTCGATCCTCAACTCGGCCTCGACGATCGTGACGATGGACTTCGTCAAGACGCTGCGCCCCAACACCTCGCAGCGCGGCCTGGTGCTCACCGGTCGGGTCGCCACCGTCGTCGCGCTGGTCGTGGCGATCGTCTGGGCGCCCTTCATCGCCCAGTTCGACACGCTCTACAACTACCTGCAGTCGGTGCTGTCCTTCCTCGTGCCGCCGGTCGTCGCGGTCTTCCTCGTCGGCATCGCCTCGAAGCGGATCAGCGCCACGGCGGCCTTCCTCACGCTGGTGATCATGCAGCCGCTCGGGCTGCTGATGTTCATCCTCACCCAGGTGCTGCCGGAGGAGCCCTCGATCCAGTTCCTCTACGCCGCGGGCATCAGCACGGCGGCCTCGGTGCTGCTGCTGGTCGTCATCAGTCTGCTCGGGCCCTCGCCGGACGAGTCCAAGACGGCCGAGCTCACGTGGAAGAGCGACTACTGGACCGAGGAGAGCCAGGCGCTGCAGGGCACCGCGGTCTGGGCGAACTACCGGGTGCTCTCGATCGTCCTGCTCGTCACGACGGCGGTGATCGTGGTGATCTGGGCCTAGCTCAGGCCGGTGATGGTGCCGTCCTCGGCGATGTCCATGCCGAGCGCAGCGGGGACCTTCGGCAGCCCGGGCATGCGCATGATGTCGCCGGTGAGGGCGACGACGAAGCCGGCGCCGGCGTTGACGACCAGCTCGCGGACGGTGATCGTGAAGCCGCGGGGCGCCCCGAGCAGCGTCGGGTCGTCGGAGAAGGAGTACTGCGTCTTGGCCATGCAGACCGGCAGGTCGCCGTACCCCTGCTCGGTGAGCTGGGTCAGCTGCGTCTGCGCGGCCGGGGCGAAGGAGACGCCGTCGGCGCGGTATACCTCGCGTGCCACGGTCTCGATCTTGGTCTGCAGGTCCGCGTCCGCGGCATACAGCGGCGCGTAGTCGCTGCCCCGCTCGCACAGCTGGACGACCGCGCGGGCGAGCTCCTCGCCGCCTTCACCGCCGCGGGTGAAGACCTCCGAGCGCGCCACCTCCACCCCGAGCTGGCCGCAGCGTTCGCGCACCAGGTCGAGCTCGGCGTCGCTGTCGCTCGGGAAGCGGTTGAGCGCGACGACGACGGGGACGCCGAACTTCGCGAGGTTCTCCAGGTGCTGCTCGAGGTTCGCCAGCCCGGCGCCCAGGGCCTCGACGTCCTCGGTGCCCAGGTCGGACTTCGGCGCACCGCCGTTGAGCTTGAGCGCGCGGACCGTGGCGACGATGACGGCGGCGTCGGGGCGCAGGCCGCCCGCCGGGCAGACGATGTCGAAGAACTTCTCGGCCCCCAGGTCGGCGCCGAAGCCGGCCTCGGTGACGACGTAGTCGGCGAGCTTGAGCGCGGTGCGGGTGGCGAGCACCGAGTTGTTGCCGTGCGCGATGTTGGCGAAGGGGCCGCCGTGGATGATCGCCGGGGTGTTCTCCAGGGTCTGGACGAGGTTGGGCTTGACGGCGTCCTTCATGAGCATGGCCATGGCGCCCGCCGCCTCGAGCTGCCCGGCGGTCACCGGCTCCTTGTCGTAGGTGTAGCCGACGACGATGCGCCCGAAGCGCTCCTTGAGGTCCTCCAACCCCGTGGCGAGACACAGCGCCGCCATGATCTCGCTGGCCACGGTGATCTCGAAGCCGGACTCCCGCACCACCCCGTCGCCCTTCTTGCCCATGCCGACGACGATGTTGCGCAGGGCGCGGTCGTTCATGTCGAGGACGCGGGTCCAGGTGATGCGCTTGGGGTCCAGGCCCAGCGGGTTGCCCTGGTGCAGCGAGTTGTCGAGCAGCGCGGCGAGCAGGTTGTGTGCCGAGGTGATGGCGTGGAAGTCGCCGGTGAAGTGCAGGTTGATGTCGTCCATCGGGACGACCTGGGCATACCCGCCGCCGGCGGCGCCGCCCTTCATGCCGAAGCACGGGCCCAGCGAGGGCTCGCGCAGGGTGGTGATGGCCTGGGCGCCGATCCGGTTGAGCGCCATGGACAGGCCGACGTTGGTCGTCGTCTTGCCCTCCCCCGCGGCGGTCGGGTTGATCGCCGTGACCAGGATCAGCTTGCCGTCCGGCCGGTCGGCCAGGCGATCGAGCACCTGCAGCGCGATCTTGGCCTTGTCGTGCCCGTAGGGCTCGAACTCGTCCTCGGTCAGCCCCAGCCCCGCCGCGATGTCGGCGATCCGCTCGAGCGTGGCCCCCTGCGCGATCTGAACGTCGGTCAACATCCCTGCCTGCCTCCTCGCAGCCGGTGATCGTCCGCACAAACTACAAGGCCCACCGCCCGGATGGGCAGTGGGCCTGGCGGGTGTCGCGCGTCAGCTCTCGATGCCGAGCCGGCGCATCGAGCGGGTGCGCTGGCGGCGGGACCGGTCGCGGCGCAGGCGCTTGATGAGCAGCGGCTTGTAGGCGAGCGCGGCCTCGTCGTCGATGAGCTGGTTGAGCAGCTGGTAGTAGCGCGTCGAGCTCAGGTCGAAGAGGTCCTTGATGCCCTGCTCCTTGGAGCCGGCATAGGTCCAGTGACGGTTCTCGAAGTCGAGGATCTCCTGGTCCCGCTCGGACAGGCCGGCGGGGGGTTCCACCTGCTGCACGTGCCTGGCAGCGCCCATGGGTGATGTCCTCTCGTCACAACGCTCGATCTGGCCGGATCGAGAGCCAGTCTAGGGCACACGACTTACAGCCGTGTCATTTGCCCGCGCGCGTCCCCTCCTACTCCCTGCCGCCCCTCCTCCCTGGCGCCCCCTCCTCACTCCCATCCCCTCCTCCTTCCCACCGAGCGCCGCGAATGGTTGCTGTCAGCCCCACCGAGCGCCGCGAATGGTTGGGCCGGCAACCACAAGCGACGCCCGGTGGCTCGGCGGGCGCGGGGCGACGGGTGGCGGGGGGCGGGGGGCGGGGGCGGGCATACCCTGGCGTGGTGACCCCTACCCCCCTGCGCGACCTGGTGCACCCGAGCTGGGCCGAGGCGCTCGCGCCCGTGGAGGAGACCGTGGCCGAGCTGGGCGAGTTCCTGCGAGGGGAGGTGGCGGCCGGCCGCGGTTATCTGCCCGGTGGTGACCACGTGCTGCGCGTCTTCACCCGGCCGCTCGAGGACGTGCGCGTGCTCATCGTGGGGCAGGACCCCTACCCCACGCCCGGGCACGCCGTCGGCCTCAGCTTCTCCGTGGCGCCCGACGTCTCCCCCGTGCCGCGCAGCCTGCAGAACATCTACACCGAGCTCGTCGACGACCTGGGTATACCTCGCCCCACCACCGGCGACCTCTCCCCCTGGGCCGATGCGGGGGTCATGCTGCTCAACCGGGTGCTCACCGTGCGCCCGGGCACGCCGGCCAGCCACCGCGGCAAGGGCTGGGAGAAGGTCACCGACCTGGCGATCGACGCACTGGTGCGCCGCGGGGGACCGCTCGTCGCGATCCTGTGGGGCCGAGACGCGCGCAATCTCGCCTCCCGGCTCGGCGACGTGCCCCGGGTCGAGAGCGCACACCCCTCGCCCCTGTCGGCGCGGGGCGGCTTCTTCGGGAGCCGGCCGTTCAGCCGGGCCGACGAGCTGCTGCGCCAGCAGGGCGGCGAGGCGATCGACTGGAGGCTGCCGTGAGCGACCGCGACACGACCGAGCACCCGCTGCGCCTCGTCCACGGCGACGTCGGCCCGACGGTCCACGGGCAGGCCGGCAGCGTCCGGCCCGAGCCGCGCGCCTGGGGCCGCTACGTGGCGATCGGCGACTCCTTCACCGAGGGGATGAGCGACCCCGACCCGGCCACGCCCGGCGCCTACGTCGGCTGGGCCGACCGGCTCGCGGCCTTGCTCTCGTCGCACGTCGACGACTTCTCCTACGCCAACCTCGCGGTGCGCGGCCGCAAGCTCGCCGACGTCGCCGGCCCGCAGCTCGACGCCGCCCTCGCCCTGCAGCCCGACCTGCTGAGCATCGTCGGCGGCGGCAACGACATCCTGCGCCCCAAGGCCGACATCGACGACCTCGCCGCGCAGCTCGACGCGGCCGTCGCCCGGGCGCGCGCGACCGGCGCGGACGTGCTCATGGCGACCCCCACCGACCCGTCCGGCGCCCCGATCATCGGCCGCACCCGGGGGCGGGCAGCGGCATACATCGCGCACATCTGGTCCATCGCGCAGCGGCACGGGTGCTTCGTGCTCAACCAGTGGGCGTGCGACTTCCTCAAGGACTGGCGGATGTGGGCGCAGGACCGGATCCACATGACGCCCGAGGGTCACCGCCGGATCGCGCTGACCGCCTATGTCGCGCTCGGGCACACCGCCGACGAGGCCGACTGGCGGGCGCGCTGCCACCGCAGGCGCCGGCCGGGACCGTCGAGACGCTCCGCGGGCATGCGCGGTGGGCGCGGGAGTATGCCGGGCCCTGGGTGCAGCGGCGCCTCACCGGCCGCTCCTCGGGCGACGCGATCACGGCCAAGCGGCCGGAGCTCCGACCCCTCGGGGAGTGAGCTGGCCCGCGAGGAGTGAGCAAGGACCACAGGGCCTTGTGCCGGCGCAGATGCGCGTCTAGATTGCCTTGTATGACGCAGATGCGTGTCTCGGAGGCGGCCGAGCTGCTCGGGGTGTCCCCCGACACGGTCCGGCGGGCCATCGAGGCAGGACGGTTGCCCAGCGTCAAGGATGCCGGCGGGCGGGCCGTCGTCGAGGGAGCCGACGTCGCCGCCCTCGCGCAGCAGCAGGCGCACCCGGCCGAGGTGGGCGCGGTCGGCCTCTCCTCGCCCCGAAACCAGCTGCGCGGAGTGGTGACGCGGATCGTCAGCGACCCCGTCATGTCGCAGGTCGACATCCAGGCCGGTCCGTTCCGGCTGGTCTCGCTGCTCTCGACCGAGGCGGTGCGCGAGATGGGCCTGGAGGTCGGCTCGGTCGCCATCGCCAGCGTCAAGGCGACCAACGTCAGCGTGGGGCTGCCGGCGTGAACGGGGCGGGCAACCGACGACAACGCCACCCCCGGCGCGCCGGTATACCTCGGGTCGCGGACCGCCGAGCCTCCTCCCCCCTGCGCACGCTGACACCCGCACTCACTCTCGCCGCCCTCCCGCTCGGCGCCTGCGCAGCGGGCCAGGACAGCGCGGGCCAGCCGGCCGAGGCACTGACGCTGACCGTGCTCGCGGCGGCCTCGTTGACCGACGTGCTGGAGCCGATCGCCGACGGCTTCGAGGGCGATCATCCGGGCGTCGACGTGGAGCTGAGCTTCGCCGCGAGCTCCACCGTGGTCCAGCAGGTCAACGAGGGCGCCGGGGCCGACGTCGTCGCCCTGGCCGGGGAGTCCTCGCTCGAGCCGCTGGCCGACGAGCACCGTCACGGGGACGTCACGATCTTCGCCACCAACCAGCTCGAGATCGCCGTGCCGGTGGACAACCCCGGCGCCGTGGAGAGCCTCGACGACCTCACCCAGGACGGGCTCACCGTGGTGGCCTGCGCCGAGCAGGTGCCGTGCGGGCAGGCGGCCGCCACCCTGCTCGAGAGGCAGGACATCACCGTGCAGATCGCCTCCTACGAGCCGGACGTGCGGGCCACGCTCATCAAGGTCGAGCTCGGCGAGGTCGACGCCGGGCTGGTCTACCGCACCGACGTCGCCGCCGCGGCAGACCGGGTACGAGGCGTCGCGATCCCCGAGGAGCGCAACGTCGTCAACCACTACCCCGCCGTGGCCGTCTCGGAGCAGGAGCTGGCCCGGTCCTTCGTCGACCACCTCCTCTCGGACACCTCCCAGCGGACCCTCACCGACGCGGGCTTCGGCGCGGCCCCGACCGACCCGTGACACCGGGGACGACCCGACATCCGCGCACGGTGGTCGCGGACCGCCCGGCCGGGCGTGGGTCGGGCTGGTCGCTGCGCATACCCGCCGGCATCGGGCTCGCCTTCATCCTGCTGCCGCTGGTCGCGCTGCTCCTGCGCACCGACTGGGCGGGCCTGACCACCCACCTCTCGGCGCCGGTCGTCGGTCAGTCGCTGCGCCTGTCCGCCGTGACGACGAGCGTCACGATGGTGCTGGTATGGCTGCTGGGCACACCGCTCGCCTGGCTGCTGGCCCGCTCCGACAGCCGCCTCACCGCCTGGGCCCGCGCGCTGGTCACCGTGCCCCTGGTGCTGCCGCCGGTCGTCGGTGGCGTGGCGCTGCTGCTCGCCTGGGGGCGGCGAGGGGTGCTGGGCGGCCCGCTCGAGTCGTGGTTCGGGATCAGCGTGCCGTTCACGACGGTCGCCGTGGTCATGGCCGAGCTCTTCGTGGCCCTCCCGTTCTACGTCGTCTCCGTCGAGGGCGCGATGCGCGGCCTGGACCGCCGCTACGACCAGGTCGCGGCGACGCTCGGCGCCGGTCCGGTGCGCACCTTCCTCACCGTCGCCGTCCCCATGGTGCTGCCCGGCATCGCCGCCGGCTCGGCCCTGGCGTGGGCACGTGCGCTCGGCGAGTTCGGCGCGACGATCACCTTTGCCGGCAGCTTCCCGGGGCGCACGCAGACGGCACCGCTCGGGGTGTATGCCGCGCTCGAGCAGGATCCGCAGGCGGCGCTCGCGCTGTCGGTCGTGATGCTGACGGTGAGCGTCCTGGTGCTGGGCGCACTGCGCAGCCGGTGGTTGCGGTGAGCGCCGACGCGGGGTGCGCACCGGCATACCCGCGCTGGTGCTCGACGCCCGGGTGGTGATGGACCGGGGCGACTTCGTGCTCGACGCGGAGCTGCGCGCGCCGCACGGCGTGACCGCGCTGCTTGGGCCCAACGGGTCGGGCAAGACCACCGCGCTCCTCGGGCTCGCGGGGCTGGTCGGTCTGACCGACGGGCACGTGCGCCTCGGGTCGCAGGAGTGGGCCCGCGCCGGTCGCGGCCGGGCGCCGGAGCGGCGCAGCGTCGGGCTCGTGCTCGCCGAGCCGATGCTCTTCCCGCACCTGACGCTGCTGGACAACGTGGCCTTCGGTCCCCGCTCACGAGGTATGCCGCGGGCCCAGGCCCGCGAGCGTGCCCGGGAGGAGCTGGACCGGGTCGGCCTGACGGACCTGGCGGGCCGAGGTCCGGGCCAGGTGTCCGGCGGGCAGGCCCAGCGCGCGGCCCTGGCTCGCGCGCTCGCGACCGATCCCGAGCTGCTGCTGCTCGACGAGCCCTTGTCGGCGCTCGATCCCGAGACCCGGTCGCGGACCCGCGCCGACCTGGCCCACCGGCTGCGCGACTACCCCGGGGTGACGGTGCTGACGACGCACGACCCGCTCGACGCGCTGACCCTCGCGGACCAGCTCGTCTTCCTCGAGGCCGGGCGGGTCACCCAGACCGGGACACCGGGCGAGGTGGTCGCCCGGCCGCGGACGGCATACGTCGCCTCGCTCGTCGGTCTCAACCTGCTCTCCGGGACGCTGGTGCGCGAGTGGCGTGACGCGTCCGTCGCCCGGGCGATGGAGGTGACGTACCGGGCCGGCACAGGTACAGCCACCGACACGGGTGACGGTGGCTGGGCGGTCGCGCTCACCGGGCATCAGGGCGGAGCGGCGCGGCTCGTCCTGGCCGAGCCGCCGGACGGCGCCGGCGAGGGCGACCGGGTCTGGGCGACGGTCAACCCGGAGGCCGTGGCGCTCTTCACCGACCGCCCGACGACCTCGGCCCGCAACCTGTGGCGGCTCACGGTCGAGGCGGTCAGCGTCACCGGCCAACGGGCGCGCATCCACCTCGCCGGTGAGGTGCCGCTCGTGGCCGAGGTGACGATCGGCGCCGTCGCCGCGCTGGGCATCACCACCGGGCGGGAGCTGTGGGCCGGCGTGAAGGCGACCGAGGTCCACACCTACCCCGCCTGAGCCCGCCTTCCCCCGACCCGACACCGACCGCGCGGTCGGTCGGTTAGGTGGTGACGCGACGTCCAGGGCTAGCGTGCCGGGTATGCCGCCCGCCGCCCGCGCGACACCCGTCTCCGGCCACGCGCCCGTCGCCCGCGTCCTGCCCACCGAGGAGGCCGCCGACCTGCTCGCGCTGGTCCGCGAGATCACCGACGAGGAGCTGCTGCCCCAGGTCGACGAGGCCGAGGCGGCCGCCCGCTTCCCGCGGGAGGTCTTCGCGATGCTGGGCCAGGCCGGGCTGCTCTCCCTCCCCTACGCCGAGGAGTTCGGCGGCGGCGCCCAGCCCTACGAGGTCTACCTCCAGGCGGTCGAGGAGATCGCGCGCGGCTGGATGTCGATCGCGGTCGGCGTCTCGGTGCACTCGCTCACCGCCTTCCCCATGGCCACCTTCGGCACGGCCGAGCAGCAGGAGCGGTGGCTGCACGGCATGCTCTCCGGCGGCCGGCTCGGCGCGTACTGCCTGTCCGAGCCGCAGGCCGGCTCCGACGTGGCCTCGATCCGGACCCGCGCCGTGCGCGACGGCGACCACTACGTCCTCACCGGCACCAAGTCGTGGATCAGCCACGCCGGTCACGCCGACTACTACACGGTCTTCGCGCGGACCTCCGACGACGGCAGCCGCGGCCTGTCCTGCTTCCACGTCCCCGCCGACGCCGAGGGCCTGACCTTCGCCGAGCCCGAGCGCAAGATGGGCCTGCACTGCGACACCGTGCGTGAGGTCCTCTTCGACGGCGTGCGCGTCCCCGCTTCGCACCGCATCGGTGAGGAGGGTCAGGGTATGCCGATCGCGCTCGCCGCCCTCGACGCCGGCCGCCTCGGGATCGCCGCCGCGGCCACCGGCCTGGCGCAGCGGGCGCTCGAGGTCGCGACCGACTACGCCCAGGAGCGCGAGCAGTTCGGCCGGCCCGTCGCGAGCAACCAGGGCCTCGCCTTCCTCCTGGCCGACATGGCCGCAGCCGTGGGGTCGGCGCGGGCGAGCTATCTGCACGCCGCCCGGCTCAAGGACGCCGAGCAGCCGCACAGCCAGGAGTGCTCGATCGCGAAGCTCGTCGCCACCGATGCGGCGATGAAGGTCACGACCGACGCGGTACAGGTGCTGGGCGGCTACGGCTACACCACCGACTTCCCGGTCGAACGGCTCATGCGCGAGGCCAAGGTGACCCAGATCTTCGAGGGCACCAACCAGATCCAACGAGTCGTCATCTCCCGCCACCTGCTGACCGACAGCCGCTGAGCGGCTCCCGCCCGACCGGAACCTCCGCCACACTGGACGCACCGCGCCCCCGAAAGGACCGAGCATGCAGATCACCGACAGCACCGTCGCCCTCGTCACCGGAGCCGCCAGCGGGCTCGGCGAGCAGAGCGCCCGCCGGCTGCTCGACGCCGGGGCGCGTGTCCTGCTCGTCGACCTGCCCGGTGGTCGCGGGGAGGAGCTGGCCGGTGAGCTCTCCGGGGGGCACGGCGAGGGGCGCGTCGCCTTCGCGCCCGCCGACGTGCGCGACGCCGACCAGGTGGCCGCTGCCGTCCGGGCCGCGACCGACCTCGGCGAGCTGCGGATCGTCGTCAACTGCGCCGGCGTCGCCACGCCGGGCCGCATCCTGTCGCGCCGCGGCGTCCATGACCTCGACGCCTACCGCACCGTCGTCGAGATCAACCTCGTCGGCACCTTCAACGTGCTGCGCCTCGCGGCGGCGGCGATGGTCGCCAACGAGCCCGACCTGGCCGAGCACGGCGATCGCGGCGTCATCGTCATGACCGCCAGCGTGGCGGCCTTCGACGGCCAGATCGGGCAGGCGGCCTACGCCAGCTCCAAGGCCGGCGTCGCCGGGCTCACCCTGCCCGCCGCCCGCGACCTCGCGGACAAGGGCATCCGGGTCATGACCATCGCCCCCGGCGTCTTCGAGACGCCGATGATGGCTGGCCTCGGCGACGACGTGAAGGACTCGCTCGAGGCGATGGTCCCGCACCCCTCCCGGCTCGGGAAGCCCGAGGAGTATGCCGCCCTCGTCGCCCACATCGTGGACAACCCGATGCTCAACGGCGAGGTCGTCCGCCTCGACGGCGCCCTGCGCATGCCCCCGCGCTGAGGTCGCAGCCCGGCCCGGGCATACCCGTCAGCTGTTCCGGCGCCCCTCCCTCCACGTCTTCCACGCCTCCGTCGACCACAGCGCCCAGGCGACGAGCACTGGCTGGAAGAACAGCCGGGTGAGACGCGCCTGGTCGGTGTCGAGGCCGAAGCCGTCCTTGCCCTCGACGTACTGCGCGATGTTGCCTGGGAAGATCCCGACGAAGAAGGCCCCGGTGGCCCACCCGACCGGCACCTTGCACCGCGGCAGCGCCACGAGCGCCGCCCCGAGCCCGACCTCGGCCACGCCAGAGAGCACCACGACGAGGTCGGGGTCGACGGGCACCCACGAGGGCACCTGCGCCTGGAACTCCTCGCGTGCCACCGTGAGGTGCGAGACCCCGGTGAAGATCAGCGTGCCGCCCAGGGCGAGCCGGCCGACGGTCCGCGCGATGCTCCCGATGCTCATGCACTGAGCGTATGCGGACCCACCGACAGGCGCGCCCCGGACCCCACCGCCTGACTGCGGATGTCCGGCCATGGAAAAAGATCCACAGTCACCCAGCCGGGCCGCAGCGCCACCGACCGTGGAAGTCCGCCCATGGCAGCAGAACCACGGTCACCCGGCCCGGCCGCAGCGCCACCGACCGTGAGAGTCCGCCCATGGCAGCAGAACCACGGTCACCCGCCCGGCCCGCAGCGCCACCGACCGTGAGAGTCCGCCCATGGCCAGAGATCGACGGTCACCCGGCGCCCACGTGCCAGCGCCGCAGCCGGTCCAGCTCTCCCGGCGGCACGGCGAGCAGCGTGATGAGCCGCCCGTCGCGGTGGACCGCCTGGACCCGCCAGGCCCGCTCCCCCGGCTGGTCGGTGCGCAGGTCGAGGATGTCCGCCCGGGGCAGCCGCTCCACCTCACGCCCCGCGGTCACGACCAGCGCGTCCTGCTCCAGCCGGGTGCCACTGCGCTCGCGCCGGCTCGCCCAGACGAGGAAGATGCCATACCCGAGCCACAGCAGCGCCAGCACGACCTCGACCACCCGCCAGGGCCACGCGACGGCGAGCGCGGCGACCGCACTGAGCACCACCGCCACCCCGATGGCGGCGCGCATCGTGGGCAGCCAGCGCGGCTGCATGAGCCACTCCCGCGCCGGGTCGGGGGCGTTCACGCGCCTGCAGAGGTATGCCGCCCGCTCACTCCGCGCGCTCGACCTCGCTGCGCAGCTTGAGCACCGTGGTGCCGTCGTCCTGCTCGATGACGTAGGCGGGGTCGTCCTCGCTGCCGTTACGGGTCACCGTGTTGCCCTTGGTGGTCCGGCTGACCTTGTCGTGGTGCACCTCGGTGACGGTGCCCTCGGCGTGCGAGTCGCCCCACTCCCAGCGCACCGTCGTGCCTGTCCTGATCGCCATGACCACTCCTCTCGTCGGGGCTCCCAGTGTGCCCCGGCGGTCGCCTCAGCGCCCCTTGAGCACGCGCCGCACCTGGCGCACGTCGGCGGCCGGCACGCCGGGCAGCTCGACCGCTCCCCCGGCCGCGAGCGTCGCCACGGCCCCACCCCGGCGTGGGTCCTCCTCGACGCCCTTGATCGCGGCGGCGGGCACCTCGGTGGCGCGCACCCCGTTGTGCACGACGAGCCCGTCGGTCGAGGCGGTCGTGCTGCCGCCCGAGCGCAGGTAGGCGACGACCACCACGACCAGCACCGCCAATCGCAGCACCAGCCCGAGCACGTCGTCGCCGACGGAGACCTCGCCACCGACGTAGCGCGCGATCGTGAGCCCGATGACCAGCACGAAGGCGAGCAGCAGCGCCCAGGACAGCGCCTTGGGCCGGTGCCGGGTCCACGTCATCGGGCCGCCCCCTCCGCCCCCAGGTGCCGCGCCAGGAAGGCCACCGACTCGTCCAGGATCGGCCCGATCGGCCGCCCCACGAAGCAGTGGTCCGCACCCTCGACGACCGACAGCTCCGCCTCGACCCCGGCACCGCGGAGCGCCCCGTGGATCTGGTGGGCGTCGGCGAGCGGCACGACCCGGTCGTCGGTCCCGTGCACGACGAGCGTCGGCGGCGCGGCAGCGCTGACCTGCGACACCGGCAGCAGCGCGTCGACGATCGCCGGGTCGGCGCCCTGCCCGTCCCACCCGGCGAGGAAGTCGCGGAACTGCTCGTTCGGGGCATACCAGGAGACGAGCGCCTCGGGCGTCGGCTGCGGTCCGCCGACCCCGACCGATCCGACGAGGTCCACCCCGTCCACCACCCCACCAGCGGCAACGCGGGGCGGCACGAAGGACGCCAGGCACGCGAGGTGACCGCCCGCCGACTCGCCCCACAACCCCAGGCGCGAGGCGTCGACGCCGAGAGTGTCGGCATACCGCACGAGGTAGCGCACCGCCGCGTGCACGTCGTGGACGCACGCGGGGAAGACCGCCTCGCGCAGGTGCCGGTAGTCGATGGTCGCGACCGCCATCCCCGAGGCGACGACCTTCTCGAAGAGCGACTGCTGCGGCCACCACAGCGGGAGGTAGCGCCGGTCGCCCTCGTTCCACCCGCCGCCGTGGATCCAGACCACCAGCGGCGGCCGCTCGACGCCCTCGGGGACGTGCAGGTCGAGCGTGAGGTAGCGGTAGCCGTAGAGGATCGCGTAGGTCAGCCCGGTCCAGCTGCGCGCGCCGGCGACGTGCTGGCCGGTGAGTGGCGGCAGGTGCGTCGGGGGCGCGGGGTCGCCCTCGCCCTCCTCCGGGCGCAGGTCGCGGATGTCCATGACGACAGGGTATGCGCGGGCTCGCCCGCCCCTCAGCCGAGCACCCGGCCGGCGGCCTGCTTGGCGGCGTAGACGTTGGTGACGACCCGCCCGGCGAGCCAATCGGTGAGGCGACCCGCCTCGGCGGCGAGCGCGCCGGTGGCGGGGCCGAAGGCGCGCAGGTCGGGCTCGACGTCGCCGAGCCAGCGCCCGGGCGTGGATCCCTCGACACGGGCGGCGAGCGCCAGGTCGACGGTGGAGGCGTCGGTGGCGTGCAGCGCGGCGATTCCGCGCGCGCAGGCTAGGGCGTCGGCATACCGGTGCTGCGGGTGGAGCCCGTGGCGGACGGCGATACGGCGCCGCCGCTCCTCGTCCCCGAGGTGGGTCACCGACTCACCAGCAGAGGCAGAACGGGTGGCCCGCGGGGTCGGCATACACCTGGAAGCCGTGCTCGGCGTCGGGCTTGTCAGCCACCTGGAGCAGCGTCGCTCCAGCGGCCATGGCCTCGTCGTGCGCGGGGCCGAGCGCAGGGACAACGAGGTCGAGGTGGACCTGCTGCGGCAGGCCGTCGGGCCACTGCGGCGGCTGGTGGTCCGGAGCGAGCTGGACGCAGACGGGTTCGTCGTCTCCGACGCGGACCGACCACCAGTCGTCCTCCTCGTGGTCGACGGTGCCGCCCAGCAGGGTGGCCCCGAACGTGGCCTCGGTCTCCGGGTCCGCCGCGTCGAAGACGACGACCCGCATGGTGATGTCCATGGCGCCAGTCTGCGACCGTGAGTCGTGCATGTCGAGATCCAGGCGCGGGGGTGGTGCGCCGGTCGACAGCGGGACATCGACGGCCTCGGTGAACAGGTGTGCCCTGCCAGGCCAGGCCTGGCAGGGCACACTCGAGCGGGCCCCGAGGCGTCGCCTCGGTGCCCGACGTGGCGTCAGAGGACGGTCGTCGACTCCTCGAGCTTGAGGGCGACCCCGAGCGCGAAGAAGGTCGGCGCCCACTCCCCGACGAAGAGGCCCCACCGGTCGGCCTGGGCCTTGCTGTCGTCGGCCTTGCCGCGCGAGATGAAGTGGCTCACGAAGGACAGGCCGATCGAGGCGAAGCCGGCGACGTAGCAGTGGTCCGAGCGGACCCCGTAGGACGAGAGGGTGCTGAGCATGGTGCTTCTCCTTGGGTAGGGGTCGCGGGGTTGGGAGCCTCCATCGTCACCCGGGGTGTGGCGGGGCGCAGCGTGAGACGGCTGGCACTGGTCTGCCCGTGGAGCGCTCCGCCGGGCGAGACGCAACGGGCGGTCCTACCGTGGAGCGATGAGCTATCCGCTGACCAAGGCCATGGCGCTGGGCACCGCGGGGTATGCCGTCTTCGCCGCCCTCCGCCCACGTCACCTCTCTCACGCGCTGGAAGAGAGTGGCGAAGCCGCCCGTGCGACGGACCGGCTCGCGTGGACGTATGCCGTGCGCGACCTGAGCACGTCGGCGCTGGCCTTCGTGCCCGGTATGGCGCCCGTCGCCGCCGTGCTGCGCATCAGTGGGGACGTGGGTGACGCGGCGATCCTGAGCTCCACCGGGCCGCAGTCGGCGCGCGGCAAGCTTGCGGGCGTGCCGCTGGCATGGGGTGCCCTGAATACTGCGGCGTTGCTGCTAGACCGTCGAGGTCGCTGACTCTCGTTGCACACCCGTCTCTGCCTAGGTGCTGGAGCGGCGCGGGGACATCGTCCATCAACCTGTTGACAAGACTTCCCACTGCAACGCGCTGACCTGCACAAACAGCCCAATAAGAGACGTCCGGACCGGTTCGTGCATCATGGCTGGCGCCTCATGACTCGTCTTGGCCACCGCGCATGCCGCTCTCCTGCGGGAGGGTCTCACGACACGGCGAGGCGACATGGCGGACAGCGGTCCAAGTCGGCCCCGGCGCACTCGCCTCCGCTACACGCTTAGACCGCTCGCCCTTCCCGCGCCGTCCACGTGGGCGGCCGTTGCGGCTTCGATGTCCACTCGGAGCCGGCGGTCGATGCATCCCCCACGCCGATCAGTGCCCCCAGGTGTGTACCGCCAAGTACTCACCAGAGGAGATCTCACCGATGACCCCTTCCCAGTCTGCCGTGTCCGACCTGCTGGATGCACTTCGCGCCGGTGACGGCGTGGATGGTGGCCCTGGGCGGGACGGGGATCTCGAAGTCCGAGGTGTCGCGGATCTGCGCCGGTCTGGATGAGTCCGTGGGGGCGTTCCGCACCCGTCGCCTGGATCATGCCCGCTTCCCCTACGTCTACCTCGACGCGAGGGTACCTGCACGTGCGCACCGAGCCGCGATGGTCGTGTCCAAGGCGGTGGTCATCGCGACCGGTGTCACTGAGCACGGCCGCCGGGAGATCCTGGGCCTGGGCGTCGGCGACAGTTGGGGGTACCTCCCGCTTGCGGGGGCGGACGAGGTCTTCTGGCGGGCGTTCCTGACCGGCCTGCGCAAGCGCGGCCTGGGCGGTGTGCAACTGGTCATCTCCGACCAGCACGCCGGCCTCGTCGCCGCGGTCTTCCGGACCATCTTCGCCCAACCCGACCTGGCCTCCATGGCCAAGCAGTGGGACAAGGTCCGCGACGACCTCGCGAGCCGGTACCCCAAGACCGGCCCGCTGATGGACGACGCCAAGTCCGAGGTCCTCGCCTTCGCGACCTTCCCGCGCGAGCACTGGCGCAAGATCTGGTCCAGCAACCCCCTCGAGCGGCTCAACAAGGAGATCAAGCGACGCTCCCGCGTCGTCGGAATCTTCCTGGGCGTGGCCGCCGTCATCCGCCTGATCGGGGCCGTCCTGGCCGACACCCACGACGAGTGGCAGGTCGACGAACGCCGTTACCTCTGCGAAGGATCCATGGCCAAGCTCTACCCCACCAGCGATACTGAGACCGTCGCCCTCCCAGAAGGCGACCGGTAGGCAACGAGCATCACCCCAAAGCCCACCACTCAGCGGGGCTCAGCCGCGGGCGACCTCTCCTTCAGCGGCTACGACTGGCTGCGCCGCACCTGGCCGGGTGCACCGCACTACAACGGCCAGTGGTCCGGCGACAAGGTCGTGCTCAACGGCGACGGGACGGTGACGCTGCGGCTCACCAACGCAGGTGGGTCACCGGTGGCGGCCGAGTTGCTGTCGACGCGCACCGGTTGGGGCTACGGCAGCTACTCGTTCGACTTCCGGGCCGACTTCGACGTGGTCTCCCAGTCGGTGGTGTGGGGCAACCTCTTCACCTACGACTCGACCCAGCCGTGGGACGCGAGCCACAACGAGATCGACACCGGTGAGATCTCGGCCTGGGGCGTCCCGGGCATCGCCCCGCGGCTGACGTCCGGCTACTGGCTGCCGGGACCGACCAACGTGCTCAGCCACAACGAGTCCCTACCCACGGGCCTGCGGGTCTTCCGGTCGACGATGACGTGGGGGCCGGGCTCGGTGTCCTTCGCCACGTATGCCGGTGCCACCGCCGCGACCACGCTCATCGCCTCCTCCCGCGTGGACAGCTCGGCCCTGCCGGTCCCGGCTGCCGAGCGCGTGCACGTCAACCTGTGGGTGACCTCGGCCAACGAGGACGACGAGACCGCGACCGCGCCCTTCGAGGTCACCGTCACCGGCTTCGGGTTCACCCCGGCCTGACCGCTGGCCGGCCCGTCCGGGCGCGGTGGCGCCCGGTAGGTGCTCGAAGGGCTGGGTCCGTGTGCGGTGGTGGCCCTTGAGGGGCCACGACCGCACACAGGCCAGGGACGACGACGTCCGAGGTGGGTGAAACCATCTCGACCGGGCGAACCAGGGCGGACCGGGCACGACCGGTGCCGGCCGTCGCTCAGCCTGCGGTCGGGCTGTCTGCCCCGAACGCCTCGCGGGTGAGCCGGCGGTGGGCGGCGACGACGTCGTCCAGCTGCCGGTAGGCGCGCTCCTCCAGACTCCTGAACTCCTCGGCGTCCAGACCCAGGCTTTCGGCATGGACGGTCAGCGAGCGCCACAGCCCGGACTTGCCGCTGATGCCCGACTGGACCAGCTCGAGCTCCAGGAGGGGCGTCAGCGGTGAGCGACGCCGGAGGCGGCCGTTCGTCTTGAGCCGCCCGGCCAGCTCCCCGGTCCGGGCCAGCAGCAGCTTGGCGCCGCTGCGCTCCAGGCCCAACGACCTGATGACCTCCACGAGCCGGCTGCGGTCCTCGCTCACCTCCTGCAGCAGCTGGGCGATCTCCCCGGCGACCGGCAGGTCACCGTAGTTCTGGTGCATCATCGTGAGCCGCTGCACCATCCCCGTGGCACCCGTCAGGTGATCCTCCAGGTAGATCTGCAGCAGCTCCCGCTCGGGCGGGTCCTCCGCCCGCCGTCCTGACGACGTCATGATCGCCCTCCTTGTCGCGCTGGGTCCCGCGGGCTGACGTCACGCCCACGGCCGGACCGACTCTCTCCCCGCTGTGTCCTCACCCCTCGACCCTAGGCAGCCGGCCGGGCCTGGCAACCCGAGTCGCCACCCTCCACGTGGTGGGACAGCACGGTCTCCGGCGATCGGGTCCCCGCGCTGCTCGACGCGTCGCTCGTCCTCGACTGGCTGGGCGCGGGGGTCGTCGGCGTCTACGTCATACCCCTCGGGGCGGCCACCCTCGCCGTCGTGGCGCTGCTGCTGTACCCGGCGTTCTCGGTGCGGGTCGTGGGCGTCGTCACCGTCACCCTCATGGCCCTGAACCGCACCTACCTGCACGCCCACTGGCTGTCCGACACCGTGGGCGGCGTCCTGATCGGGAGCGCCGTGGCGCTCTTGCTCGCCGCCGCCTTCTGGGGGCCGATCGCGCAGGAGCGCCACGACGGGAGCGTCACTCCTTGTGCAGCACGTCCTGGACCCGGGCGGCCCCCTTCTCGACGGGGTTGGGCGCGTCCGTGGTCCCGAACAGGCGGGCGTCGGGCCGGGTCGGCTCCGGCATCGGGGCGCTGGTCGTCGGCCCCTCGTGGTAGCTGAAGGTGCCGTTCCCGTCCGGGGTCGGCCCCTGCGCCCACGGCCCGTCGGCGGCGGCCGCCCCGTCGGAGAAGTTGAGGTACTGGTAGGACACGTCGGTGTGCTCCTTCTTCTGCGGGAAGTTGCTGGGCACCGGCAGCTGCTCCAGCCCGTCCTCCTTGAGCTGCTCGATTGCCCGCAGCCACTGGTTCTGGTGCATGGTGTCCCGCGCCAGCAGGAAGCCGAGCATGTCCCGCACGCCCTTGTCCTCGGTCATGTGGTAGAGCCGGGCGACCTGGACGCGGCCCTGCATCTCGGCGTTGGCGTTGGCGTGGAAGTCGGCCATGAGGTTGCCGCTCGCGGTGACGTATGCCGCCGACCACGGGTTGCCGTTGGAGTCCACCGGGCGGGCGCCGGCGCCCGCGACGATCGCGTGCTGCACGTCGGTGCCTCCGACGATCGCGGCCACGGCGGGGTCGTCCTGGACGGCGTCGTCGGTGACGCCCAGGGGTGCGTCCTCGAGCAGCTGGGCGATCATCGTGGCCAGCATCTCGACGTGCCCGAACTCCTCGGCACCGATCCCGAACAGCAGGTCTCGGTACTTGCCCGGGATGTGGGCGTTCCACGACTGGAAGCCGTACTGCATGGCCACGGTGATCTCGCCGTACTGGCCCCCGAGCACCTCCTGCAGCTTCCGGGCGAAGACGGCGTCCGGCTTGTCGGGTGTGGACGAGAACTGGAGCTCTTGGCGGTGAAAGAACATGGGCGTCTCCTTCGAGGGAAGCCGCCCGGCTCGGGCGCAGACGGCATCGGGATCCGAAGTGCTCTGCTTGACCTCGGGTCGGACGCGAGGGGCGCCGCTGCTCCCAACCTAGGGCGCCCCCGGGGGACGGCAACTCCAACGGCCACCACGGTTCCTAGTCACCGAGGACACGCCGGCTCTGGCCGACCGCTCGGCCGAGGCGACCCTCAGCCCTTGGAGCCGGTGGTGGCGATGCCCTCGACGAAGTGCCGCTGGCCGATGAAGAACAGGATGATCATGGGCAGCGTCGTGATGACGCTGGCGGTGACGATGATCTCCCAGTGCCACTCGCCGCCGAACCCGTACCGGTCGAGCAGCGCCTTCAGGCCTCGGGGGACGGTGAAGTTGGCCGAGTCGCGCAGATAGATGAGCGGACGCATGAGGTCGGTCCAGGCCGCCTGGAACTCGAAGAGCAGGGTCACGATGAGGGCCGGCTTGCACAGGGGCAGCGCGATCCGGGTGAACATCGTCCAGTGCCCCGCGCCGTCGACCTTGGCCGCGTCGAGGAGCTCGCGCGGCAGGCCGAGGAAGAACTGCCGCAGCACCGGAGGCGTATGCCAGCGGCTCGCCGTCTCCGCCCCGGACGGTGTCGAAGGCCATGGGTGCGTCGGGCGAGACCTCATTGAGCACGTTGACGTACCACTGCTCCATCGGCATCGCCCCGAGCTTGCCGGAGGCGAACTGGCTGCCTGAGCCGAAGAAGTCGGCGGAGTCGCGGAACGCCTTGACCTCCCCCGAAGCCACCCTGGGCGTCGTAAATGCCGACCGCCTACTCCAGCGCCTCCAGCACCACCGGGTCGTCGAGCTGGGCGGTGCGGCCGTCCTCGGACAGCAGGTCGGCCCCGCCGACCTTCGCCCACAGCCGCAGGAACTCCGGCAGCTTGCTGTCGTAGCCGATGACGTCGATGTTGCCGCCGCCGCTCTCGTGCAGCTGCTCGTTCGCCTGCGCGAGGGCCTCGCGGTCCGAGCCGTCGACGTCCTCGACGCTCAGCCCCGCCTCGTCCAGGAGCTCCTGGTTGGTCATGGTGAGCTGCACCGTGTTGAACTCCGGTATGCCATAGACCTCGCCGTCGAAGGTGACCTGGGACAGGGCGCTCTCGACGAACACCGACGTGTCGACCTCCTCGGCCTCCATGCAGTCCGTGAGCGGCATGATGGCGCCGCGGGAGGCCAGCGTGCCGACCTGGGTACGGTCGACCCTGATGAGCCCCGGCTCCTCGCCCGCAGCCACCGAGGACAGGAACCGCTGCATGTCCAGACCACCCTCGGTGAGCTGCACGTCGTCCTCGGGGACGGCCTCCTCCGCCAGGTCGTAGCGCACCTGGCCGATCTCGTCGTCGAGGCCGAAGCCCATGATGGTCAGGGCACCGGAGGCCGTCTCCTCGGCGAAGTCGGTGCCCTCCTGCGGCGCCTGCGTCTGCGCGGTGGCGCACGCCCCCCCACGTCGTTGAGCACGGTGACGCCGGGTATGGCGCGGAGGGCCTCGGCGGAGGCGGTGGCGTGGTGGCACAGCCGCTCGACCAGCTCGGCGACCCCGTCGCGACCGAGGCACCGGAGCACCGCCCACACGGGGACCGCGCGGCCACGCCGGGACAGCTCGGGCACCTTGTCCAGCGGCTGACACACCTCGTCGCGCAGCAGGTAGGCACCCTGGACCCCATGGCCGCCTGGAGCGCTGCGGGGTCGCGCACGATGCACAGGCCGCTGTCATAAGGCACGTTGAGGGTCTTATGGGCGTCGGTCGCCCACGAGTCGGCGCTCCCGTGTCCGCGCACAAGATGCCGGTATGCCGGTGACGCGGCGGCCCAGAGCCCGAAGGCGCCGTCGACGTGCACCCAGGCGTCGTGCCGGTGCGCGGTGGCGACGGTCTCCTCGAAGGGGTCGCTGGCGCCAGGGTGGATGTTGCCGGCCTGCAGGGACACCAGGACCGGTCCGGGCCCTCCGTCGGCCAGGGCCTGCTCGAGCGCGTCGGGCCGCACCCGTCCCCGGTCGTCGACGGTCACCGTCTCGGGGGCACCGAGGCCGAGGTAGTGCAGCGCGACGTCGACGGTGTCGTGCCGCTCTTCGCCGACGAGCACCCGGACACGCGGGCCGCCGGCCAGCCCCTGCCGCGCGACGTCCCACCCCGCCCGGCGGAGCACCGCGTCGCGCCCGGCCGCGAGCCCGGTGAAGTTGGCCATGGTGGCGCCGGTCGTGAAGCCGACGGCGCTCTGCGCGGGGAGGCCCAGCAGGTCTAGCAACCAGTCACTGGCGATGTCCTCGACCGCGCTGTGGGCCGGCGTGACCGGGCGCAGCCCGGCGTTCTGGTCCCAGGCGCTGACCAGCCAGTCGGCGGCCAGCGCGGCCGGGTGCGTGCCCCCGACGACGAACCCGAAGAAGCGGCCCGAGGCCGTGGCGGTCAGCCCGGCGTCGCTGGCCTCCGCGAGCAATGCGACGGCCTCCTCCGGTGGGCAGCCCCGCTGCGGCAGCTCTGGCCCGAGCGCGGCGACGACCTCCTCGATGGACGCCTGCGGGGGCACCGGCCGCTCCCCCAGCGAGCCCAGCCAGTCGAGGGCGTGCTCGTGCGCCACCTCCAGCGCCCGGGAGTAGGAGCTCATCTCCGGAGTGTGCTCCTGCCACGCTCCCACCGACAAGCAGGTGCTCAGGTGTGGGCGTGCTGGTCCAGCAGCTGTCGGATCGCCCGGGTGATGGCCGGGTCCGTGTCGTGGTGGGTCGGCCTGCTCGATGCGGCGGGTCGACTCGAAGCGGTCGGGGTGCTCCAGCCGTGCGGCGGGGTCGAGGCGCACGAGCGCGAGGACGCGGTCCACGGCATACACCTGGGTGAAGCGCATCGCGGTCAGGCGCTCCCCGCGCAGCTCGCGGTGGAGCCCGACGTAGAGGTTGGTGAGTGCCTCGTGGAGTGGACGTCGACGGTGTCGAGGACGGCCGGGCTCGGCGGCGGCGCGCCCGTCAGGAGGTCGCGACCGTCGCGGGACCAGACCAGCCGGGCGCCGACGACGGGCAGATTGGCGAGTTCGTCGGGGGTGAACAACGGCGTACTCGACGAAGAGCCCGTCCTCGAACAGCGCCTTGCGGCCGTTCGGGTCGTTGGCGAAGCTGTAGGCGACTCGGCCGCCGAAGCCGGCGAGCCAGCCCGGGTCCTGCAGGTAGCGCTCCTTGGCCGAGGCGCTGTCGACGACGACGAAGACGTCGATGTCGGAGTCCTCGTCGAAACGGTGCGTCTCTTCCCCCGCCGACCCCAGGCCCAGGACGGCCAGGACGTGGTCGTCGTGGCCCAGGTGGGCGGCCAGGTCGTCCAGCCGCAGCAGGGTGGGGTGCAGGGGTCGAGCGAGAGGTTCAGGTCGCGACATGTCGTCGTCCTTTCGGTGAAGGTCGACGGTCAGCCCGTATGGGTTGCTCCCACCGGGTCACGACAGGGTCAGCGTAGTGTCGCCCCCCGTTCAGCGCACGACCTCCCTCCGCCCCGGCCGGGTGTTGCACCAACGGCGCCGACACGCGAGGGTGAGGTCCGTGCCAGACGACCACGCCCACGCTGCGCCCGACCCGCCGGCGGCCTGCGGGCCCCGGCACGCCGTGGCGGGACACCCGCTCCCGTGACCCCCGTGGACACCGGCCACCGCGTGCTCGCCACGGCCGACAGCACGGCATACGCCTCCATCCGCAAGCGGCCCACCTCGCGGGCGGAGCGCTACGCCATGGGCAAGGCGCTGCGCAAGGAGGTCCCGCGCAAGAGCCTGGGTGACTGGACTCCTCGGGCGGGGCGGCCGGACCCGGTGGCGCTGATCCAGGAGTCGCACGAGGGGCGGCGCAGCGAGCTGGTCCCGGTGCGCGTGGGTCGGATGGTCACCAACCCCTACGGCTTCCTGCGGGGCACCGCCGTGGTCATGGCCGACGACGTCGCGCACCTGCCGGCGACCGGGATCATGCCGGTGATCGGCGGAGACGCGCACTTCGGCAACTTCGGGTTCTACGCCTCCCCCGAGGGCGAGCTGGTCATCGACCTCAACGACTTCGACGAGGCCCACCCCGGGTGCTGGGAGTGGGACCTGCGCCGCCTCGTCGCCAGCATCCACGTCGCCGGGCGCGCGAACGGGCTGTCCGAGGAGCAGTGCGAGGCCGCCGTGCGGGCCTGCGTCGCGGCATACCGCGGCGAGCTGAGGTTCCTCGCCGAGCAGCCGCTCCTCATGCGCTCCTACAACCGGCTCGACGTGAACCGCCTGCACGAGACCGCGACCGAGAAGACCTTGCGCAAGGAGATCCACCGGTCGGCCAAGCGCGCCCGCAAGCGCACGAGTGATCGCGCGCTCCCGAAGTTCACGACCGAGCAGGCCGGGCGACGGACGATCGTCGAGGACCCGCCCACCATCACCCGGGTCAGCGACCAGGAGCGGGACGCCCTGGCCGAGGCGCTCGACGGCTACCTCCTGACCCTCGCCCCGCAATGGAGCCGGGTGGTCGGCGGCTACACCCTGGTCGACATCGCGCACAAGGTGGTCGGGGTCGGCAGCGTGGGGCTGCGCGCCTACGTCGCGCTGCTGGAGGGCAGCACCCCCGACGACGTGCTGTTCCTCCAGCTCAAGCAGGCCCGACGCTCGGTCATCGCCCGCCACGTGCACGGCGACTCCGCCCTGCACGAGCACCAGGGCCAGCGGGTGGTGGAGTACCAGCAGGCGCTGCAGACGGTCAGCGACCCGCTGCTGGGGTGGGCGACCGTCGGCGACGACTACACCTACTACGTGCGACAGTTCCGCAACAGCAAGGGCACCATCCCCCTGGACGCGATCGACGCGCCGGCGCTGGCCGACTACGCCGGCATCGTCGGTCACCTCCTGGCCAAGGGCCACGCCCGCACCAGCGGGGCATCGATGATCGCGGGGTATGTCGGGGGCTCGGACAAGGTGGACGTCGCCCTGAGCCGGTTCGCCCGGCTGTATGCCGACCAGACCGAGGCCGACCACGAGCAGCTGCTGGCCGCGGTCACCCGCGGCGAGCTCCCCGTCCAGGAAGGTGCGCTGGACGGCGCGAGCTCCGCCTTCCGCCCCTGAGGGGTCTCTCGCCTACGCTCGATGGATGAGTGTCGTGCCCCGGCAGACCGTGTCCTTCGACCACCAGTTCGCCCGTGAGCTGGGGGAGCTCGCCGTGCCGTGGCAGGCCGACGACACCCCGGACCCCCGGCTCCTGGTGCTCAACGAATCGCTGGCTGCCGAGCTGGACCTCGACCCGTCCTGGCTGCGCAGTCCCGAGGGTCTGCGCCTGCTGACGGGTCACCTCGTCCCCGACGGCGCCACCCCGGTGGCACAGGCCTACGCCGGGCACCAGTTCGGCGGCTACTCCCCCCGCCTCGGCGACGGCCGCGCCCTCCTCCTCGGCGAGGTCGACGACACGGCGGGGCGGAAGGTCGACATCGCCCTCAAGGGCTCCGGTCGCACGCCCTTCGCCCGGGGCGGTGACGGCCTGGCGGCGGTCGGTCCGATGCTGCGCGAGTACGTCATCAGCGAGGCGATGCACGCCCTGGGCATCCCGACCACACGGTCGCTGGCCGTGGTGGGCACCGGACGTCCGGTGCAGCGCGAGACGCTGCTGCCCGGAGCGGTGCTCACGCGGGTGGCCTCCAGCCACCTGCGCGTCGGCACCTTCCAGTACGCCCGAGCCACCGGCGACACCGATCTCCTGCGCCGCCTCGCCGACCACGCGATCAGCCGCCACCACCCCGACGCCGCCGCGGCTCAGAGCCCCTACCTCGCGCTCTTCGAGGCGGTCGTCGCCGGCCAGGCGCAGCTCGTCGCCCGGTGGATGCTCGTCGGGTTCGTCCACGGCGTGATGAACACGGACAACATGACGATCTCCGGGGAGACCATCGACTACGGACCGTGCGCCTTCATGGAGGCCGTCGACCCGGCGGCGGTCTACAGCTCGATCGACACCGGCGGACGGTATGCCTACGGCAACCAGCCCGGCGTCGCCCAGTGGAACCTTGCTCGCCTCGCCGAGGCGCTGCTCCCCCTCCTGCACACCGAGGAGGAGCAGGCGGTCGATCTGGCGATGGGCTCCCTCGGCACGTTCTCCGCGCAGTTCGCGTCGGCCTGGTCGAGCGGCATGAGGGCCAAGCTGGGGCTGGCGGACTCGGTGAGCGCCGAGGTCGTCGAGCCCCTGGTCGCCGAGTTGCTGAGCCTGCTGCAGGACAACCATGTCGACCACACCTCCTTCTACCGCCGCCTCGGCGACGCGGTCCGCGGCGACGTCGAGCCGGCCCGCAGCCTCTTCGTGGATCTGGCGGGTTTCGACGCCTGGGCCGGGCGGTGGCTCGCCCTCGGTCCGCGCTCCGAGCTGATGGACCGGGTCAACCCCGTCTACATCCCCCGCAACCACCTGGTCGAGGAAGCTCTCGCAGCCGGCAGCGACGGCGACCTCGGGCCGATGGTCCGGCTCCTGGGCGCCGTCACCGACCCCTACCGGGAGCGCCCCGGCCTCGAGCGGTATGCCGAGCCTGCACCGGCGGACTTCGGTCGCTACCGGACGTACTGCGGGACCTGACTCACCGCATACCGGGCCTGCAGCACCAAAGGCGGCTATCGGCAGATGGAGAGCATCACTGTTCCCAGGAAGCGCCCGGACGGTATGTCCCGATGCTCCACTCGTGGCCCTCTGGGTCGAGGACCCGCGCACGTCGGGTCCCCCACTCGGTCTCCTCGGGAGCGAACACCTGGGTGCCACCCGCCTGCAGCGCTCGGGCATACCACTCGTCGACCTGGCTCGGGTCGGAGAGCCAGAGGTACAGGCCACCGCCCGTGCTGCGACCCAGGAGACGGGGGACGTCGTAGTCGTCGTCAGCACTGGCGACCATCAGCACCACGTCTCCCCAGCGCACCTCCGCGTGGAGCACCGCACCGCCGCCGCCGTCCTGACGCGCGACGACGCTGAACCCCACCTGCTCCAGCCATCTCAGCGTGGCCTGGGCGTCCGAGTAGCTGAGATACGCGTGCAGTGCTGGATCACCGTCCACGAGCCCGATCATGGCGCTGCCGCACGCCACCGTCAGTGCCTGATCAGGTCGACACAGGCCCGCTGATCATTGGAAGGACTGCGGCGCTGAGTGCTGCCGGCCCCCCCCCCGGTCACCCCTGCAGCAGCGACTGCGCCCCGTCGACCCACACCTCGGTTCCGCTGATGTGGCCGGCCGCGTCCGAGGCGAGGAAGGTCACCAGCTCGGCCACCTGCTGCGCCGCGCCCGGGGTCCCTGCGGTGAGCGGGATCTCCCCTTGCGGGAACTCGACCGGGATCTTCACGTCCTCGTTCGCCGCCCGCGTGTTGTCGTCGATCTCGGTGTCGATCGCCCCGGGGCACACCACGTTGAGGCGGATGCCGCGCGGCCCGAGCTCGACGGCCAGCATCTTGGTCATGGCGACCTGGCCTGCCTTGCTGGCGGAGTATGCCGTGGCGCCGGAGTTCGAGAAGACGCGGGTGCCGTTGATCGAGGAGACCACGACGACCGAGCCGCCACCGTCGGCCAGGTGCGGCACCGCGTGCTTGACGGTGAGGAACGTCCCGACCAGGTTGATGTCGATCGTGGACCGGAAGTCCTCGACCTCGAGGTCCTCGATGCCTGTCCAGGTGCCGTTCACCCCCGCGTTGGCGACGACGACGTCGAGCCTGCCGAAGCGCTCGATGGTCTCCGACACCATCCGCCGCGCGTCGTCCTCGACGCTGACGTCCCCGGTCACCACCAGGGTCTGAACGCCGCCGGCCTCGAGGTCGGCCGCGACCGCCTCCAGCTCCTCCCGGGTGCGACTGACCAGGGTCACGTCCGCTCCCTGCGCAGCCAGTGCCCGTGCACTCGCCTCACCGATGCCGGACCCCGCACCAGTCACCAGTGCGACCTTGCCCTTCAGCATGCTGTGCTCCTCTCCTGCCGTCGCTCGTGATGAGACGGCCCGACCCAACCTACGAGGTGGGCCAGGGATCGGCAGTGCTCCGACATCACCGAGTTCGAGCACCGAGAAGTCATGCAGTGTCGCTGAGTCCTGCCGCCCTTCGCGCTGCCCGCGCTTCCGCGACCTTCGCAGCTCGGGCCCGCTCCATGCGAATCTGAGGGTCCTGGCGAGGATCCAGGCGGGGCGGGCCGAAGAAGATCAGCAACGTGTACTTGACCCTCCAGGTGAAGCGATACCACAGCGACAGGCCGTCACGCTCGAACCTTGCACTCATGGAGTCTCCATATTATTAGTGGACGAAGAGTTCGTATGCAGTGTAACGGCGCTCGTCGGCTACGGTGTCACGCATGACGCCCGCTCAGCAGCCGACTCCCGAGCCGACGCGTCAGGATCCGCTTGAGCTAGATCAGCAGGTCTGCTTCGCCCTGGCCGTGGCCTCTCGCAACGTCATCGCGCTCTACCGGCCGTTCCTCGACCCCCTGGGCATCACGCACCCGCAGTACCTGGTCATGCTCGCGCTGTGGGAGGAAACGCCAGTGAGCCTGGGTCGACTGAGCCGACGCCTCTGCCTGGAGCCGGCCACCGTGTCACCGTTGCTCAAACGACTTCAAGCGCGAGGTCTGATCACACGCGAGCGCCGCCCCGAAGATGAGCGTGCGTTGGACATCTGCCTCACCCCCCGGGGTCGCGACATGCGAGAAGAAGCCGAACGCATACCCCCAGGGATCCTCGCCACGCTCGAGATGAGTCTCGAGGAGCTTGAAAACCTACGTGACGTGCTCCACCGCCTGATTGACGCCACCACCGGGGCTGCGGCGGACTGACACGGGCTCGCTCACCCCGGCGCTTGCACACGATTGCGGGACCCCACGCTGGTCGCCGAGGCCAAGAGGTTCACGAATCTGTTGACAAGACACCCGTGCTCAACAGGCTGACCGGGACTGCCACCAGACCGGGGGCAGCCCCTCGCGGTGATCGACTTGAGCAGCCCGTCCGGGCCGGTCAGGTCCTCACCGCGGGCCCGGGCGGCCTTGACCAGCTCCCGGACCGCGGCCTGCTCGGCCTCGCTGCGCGAGGCCATCTTCTTCACCTTCTTGGTCATCGAGCTCACGCTCGTGATCTTCTCGGTCATCGCATGACCTTCCCCGCCAGCCGTGCCGGCGTGTCAGGCCAGAAACACCATTCAGCGGACAGTCCCTGCCTTCACCGCAGTAAGCCGGAGTCGCGTGCAGAAGCGACGGCGGCGGTGCGGGAGGAGACGCCGAGCTTGGTGTAGATGTGCACGAGGTGTGATTTCACGGTCGCGTCGCTGATATGCAGTAGTGCCGCGATGTCGTTGTTCGTCGCGCCGTCTGCGACGAGTCGCAGCACTTCGGTCTCGCGGGCGCTGAGGTTGGGTTGCGGGGAACGCATCCGGGCGAGCAGTCGTCCCGCGATCGCGGGGGCGAGGGCGGTCTCGCCTGCGGCTGCGGCGCGGATTGCAGCGATGAGCTCCTCGAGTGGGGCGTCTTTGAGGAGGTAGCCGCTGGCTCCGGCTTCAACGGCGCCGAGGATGTCGCTGTCGGTGTCGTAGTTCGTGAGCACCAGCACGGCAGGCGGATGGTTGAGTGCGCGAATGCGGCGGGTCGCGTCGGCTCCGGTCTGGTCGGTGCCGAACTGCAAGTCCATGAGCACCACGTCCGGTACCAGATCGCTCGCGAGGGCGACGACATCGTCAGGGGTTGCCGCTTCCCCGATCACGTCGAGGTCGGGGTCGCCTGAGAGCATCGCCCGCAAGCCCGTGCGGACGACGGGGTGGTCATCGGCAAGCACGATCCGGATCACGATGCCGCCTCGCTTCCGGTGAGAAGCGGCAGTCGCGCGGTGACCGTGGTGCCCTGTTGAGGGGCCGAGGCAATGGTGAGGGTGCCGTCGAGTTGTTCGAGGCGCTCACGCATGGCGTGCAACCCGAAGGAGTCAGCCTCGTGCGAGTCGGCGACCGCGGAGGACACCTCAAAGCCGCGGCCGTCATCGCGGACCACCAGAGATACCGTGGCGTTGTCTCGGGTGAGTTCGGCGGTGATGCGGGTGGCATTCGCGTGGCGGATCGTGTTCGAAAGCGCGCCCTGAAAGATTCGCAGCAGCGCGATCTGGGTTCCCATCGGCAAGTCGAGTTCCTCGGCACTCACCTCGACAGGGATGGACGCGCGGTCGGACTGTTCCTGACCGAGGCGGTGCAGGGCGGGGGCGAGTCCGTCGCCGAGGCGGGTCGGGGTGAGCTCGCGGATGATCTGCCTCGTGTCCGCGAGGCTATCGGCCGCGGTCTCACGGGCGAGCCGCACGTACCCGGCACCGGGTTCGGGGGTGTCGCGCTCAGCGGCACGCAACAGCATCTGGATCGAGGACAGGCCCTGGGCGACGGTGTCATGAATTTCCCGAGCGAGCCGGGCGCGCTCCGCCAGTGCGCCCTGTTCGCGTTCGGTCTGGGCGAGTTGCTGCCGAGTGCGGATCAGCTCGGCAACGAGCCGTTCGCGCTCTTCGGCTTCACCCCGAAGCGCACGGTAGGCGAGCCCGATCAGTAGGGCGACGCCGGCGCCCACCAGTGGGCCGATCACCCCGCCGACGCTGAACCCGAGATGGAGGCCGAGGGCGAGGATCGCGAACGCGGTCGTGACCACGATCGCCGCGACCCCTCCACGTCCGGGCAGGACGTGGAGGTAGAGGAAGAACAGTGGGAAGACGAGGTACGCCCCATCGGGGCTCAGCCACGTCAGCACCGCCCACAACAGCGTGAGCGCGGCGATCCAGCCGACGGCGTCACCGCGCCGGGACACTCCTGACTCGCCTTGTGCTCGCGCCGCCCATGCACCCGCGAGATACACCGCGACGAACGCGATCCCCATGACCAGCGTCCATGTCGCAGCCGGCGAGGAGACGACGTATGCGCGCACAACCGTGAAGCCCGCGAGCCCGATCAGGAGGGTGTGCAGGCCGAACCGGAGACCGGTGAACACCGGGGCGAGGGTCGAATGCGACATGACGCTCCAAGCCTATGCGAGCGGTGTTGCCCGGCCATCAACCGAAAGTTTGACCGTGAATCCCACGGTTTGGGCGATGCCCGGCCCTGCCTGCGCGAAGGAGAGTTGGAGGGTAGCTCGGGCAGAGTGCGCGAGCGGAAAGGCATCATCGTGTTCGTCGCGTGGAGAGAGTTGCGGTTCGCCCGCGGCCGGTTTCTCCTCATCGGGGCCGTCGTCGCCCTGATCACCCTGCTCGTCGGCTTCCTCTCCGGCCTCACCGGGGGTCTGGCCGCACAGAACATCTCCTCCGTGCTGCAGTTGCCCGGGGACCGGCTCGTGCTGCAGCAGCCCGAGAGCAGCGACCCTAGCTACGCAACCTCCTCCCTCGACGAGAACACGGTCACGGCATGGGAACAGGCGGACGGGGTCGAGTCGGTGACACCCATCGGGATCGTCCAATCGCGGGCCTCGGCCAGCGGCACCGACGACCCGACCGGGGTTGCGCTCTACGGGCTGCCGCAGCATGCTTCGGGTGCCCAGTCGAACCCGCTGTTCGCCCTCGCCCCGGTTCACGACGACCAGGTCGGTGTCTCCTCCGAGGCCGCCGATGGTCTCGGCGTCGAGACTGGTGACACGATCTCGATCACCGGCACTGATTTCACCGTCAGCATCGTCGGCGATGATCTTTGGTACAGCCACACCCCGGTCATCGTCTTGACCCCGGAGGCGTGGAGCGAGGCAAGTCAGCGCGTCGGCGGCACAGGCGAAGCGACGGTGCTCGCCGTCACCGCCGACGCAGACTGGGAGGCCATAGGTGCAGCAACCGGCACGGTCGCCGAAACACCGCTGGCGAGCTTGACCGCCCTGGAAGCGTTCCGATCCGAGATCGGGTCGCTCGGGCTGATGATCGCGATGCTGTTCGGGATCTCCGCCCTCGTCGTAGGCGCGTTCTTCACGGTCTGGACGATGCAGCGTGCCAGCGACATGGCCGTGCTCAAAGCCCTCGGTGCGACCACCGGGTCGCTCGTGCGCGACTCACTCGGCCAGGCGTCCATCGTTCTGGTCGCCGGGATCGGTGTCGGCCTCGCCGCCGTGATCGGGCTCGGCACCCTCGCGGGGCAGGCGCTCCCGTTCATCATCAGCCCGATCACCACTGTCGCCCCAGCCGTCGTGATGGCGGTCCTCGGCCTCGCAGGAGCCGCGTTCGCGCTGCGCTCCGTCACCAAAGCCGACCCCCTCACCGCCCTTGGGAGCAACCGATGATCCAACTACAGAACGTCACCCTCACCTTCCCCGACGGGGAGAACCGCATCACCGCCGTTGACAACGTCACCCTCCGCGGGACCAACGGCACCGTCACCGGCATCACCGGCCCCTCCGGGTCGGGCAAGTCCAGCATCCTCGCCGTCGCCGCGACCCTTCTTCGCCCCGACTCTGGCGGAGTTCTCATCGGCAACAGCAGCGACATGACCGACGCCGCCCAGCTCTCGAAGCACGAGGCCACGCAACTGCGCCGTGAGCGCATCGGCATCGTGTTCCAGCAGTCCAACCTGCTGCCCGCGCTCACGGCGCGCGAGCAGTTGCAGGTCATGGCCAGGCTCGGCGGCGGCACCAGCCGGAACAGGCGAGCGAAGATCGACGCCCGTGCCGACGAACTCCTCGACGCCGTCGGCCTCACCGAGCACGCAGGCAAGCGCACGCACCAGCTCTCCGGCGGGGAACGGCAACGGGTCGCGATCGCCCGCGGCCTCGTCCACAAACCCGAAGTCCTCCTCGTTGATGAGCCGACCAGCGCCCTGGATCAAGAACGCGGAGCGAAGATCATGGAACTCATCTCCCGCCTCACCCGCGAACGCGACACCGCCACCCTGCTCGTCACCCACGACCTCGGGCACCGCGACACCCTGGATGATCTCGTCACGGTCGTCGATGGGCGTATCACGACCCCCACCGCTGGGGGCGCGCCTACACGCTGAACTGGACCGCTGAGCAGTGGGAAAATATGAATATCGGGAAGTTGGGGACCACTGCACGGGCCGGTGACACCCGCATGTCGACCTGTAAGCTCATGAGAAGATGTGCGGTGTCGCCACTGCAGGCTCGAGCCCCTGCCCTCGCCCCGTCGCGCGTGCAGCATACGTGCATCGGTAACTAAAATGGAGCAGCACCCTCGCACTGTACTGGGTCACGAAATCGCAGGTCAGAGATGCTCGACTGCCGGACCCATGCCCAGGAACGCACGCGTCAGCCCCACCCCCAGTTGGGATAGGGCCGACGCGGGTGGGGTGTGGGTCAGTGGTTGCGGTGCTGGTCGGGCAGGTCGGTGTCGATCTGCTCCTTGCGGACCTCGTCGCTGACCTGCTGCTCCTCGGTGACGCTGTCAGTGTCCAGACGCACCTTCTCGACGGGAACGGTCTCCTTGTCGACGACGACCTGGTCCTCGGTGAGGGTGACTTCCTGCTCGTCCTCGCCCAGGTCGGACCCGGCCAGGCGGTCCCGGTCCGCCTCGTCGAGCGGCTCGCGCTCGATGCGGACCTCCTCACGCTGGACGGGGACGGTCTTGGTGACGTGCTCGGTGACGACGTACTTGCGCAGGCGGGCCTTGCCGGTGGTGACCTTCTCGGTGCCGACGTTCAGCTGCTCCTCGGAGCGGACCATGCTGGCGTCCGAGTCGGTGTCGTAGGTGCCGCGCCCAGTGCCGTCGGCGCCTGCGGCGGTATCCGTCCTGTCGGTCATGCCCGTTCCGGTGTCGGTTCGGCTGGTGGTGCCGGTGCGGGTGTCTTCCTGGTCGCGCGCGGCTGGTGCGCCGTTGTTCGCGTTCTTCTGGCCGTCCTGACCGCCGTAGTAACGGAACAGCTCACGCTCCTCCTCCACCGAGATGTGACCGTCCTCCTCGACCCGGGGGGCGTCCTTGACCTGGTCCTTGGTGTACGGCACCCGGACCTCCTGGTCCTGCACGGTGGCACCCTGCAGGGGCACGAAGGACTCCGAGGTGCCGAAGAGCCCGGTCTTGACCGTCACCCATGCGGGCTCCCCGGTCGAGTCCTCCAGGTAGACCTGGCCGACCTTGCCGACCTTCTCCCCATCCTGGTCGACGACCACACCGCCGTTGTGCAGGGGCTGGATCTGTTCCTCGTTCCACATGCGGAAACCTCCTGTGATGGTGGCCGGCGCCCTGATGCACCGTCCGTTTACATCGTAAACGTAAGCGCCCCGACGATGACCCCGCAACCCAGACGGGCACCGTGCCACCGCTCGGCTCGAGGACCACGTGAACCACCGCATGGCGGTTAGCGGCGGCCTAGAACCCTGCCACCGCGATCGCCGGTCCCGTCGTCGGGCTCGGGTGGGTGAGGACCGGTGTTGATGTGATGAGGGACCCCAGCCCGCCCGAGACGGGATACACGGTCCCCGGTGGTACGTCGAGCTGCACGGCCTCGGCGGCGCTCCACAGGACTGGGGTTGTCTGGGTGCTGTTGGTGGCGTGCTCGGCGTAGGCCTGCAGCAGCCGGGGCCCCGGGAGGCACCGCACGTCGATGAACACGAGCACTTCAGCACCAGCGTTCATTGCCACGTCGCAGGCATGCATCACCGAGGACCGGAAGGCAGCCCTGGGAGCTCGTCGCAGGGCCCCGCCGGAGACGATGAAGGTCTCCCACCGGTCGGACCGTATCGGCAGCTTGTTGCGGTTCAGCTCTCGATCCGCGACCGCGAGGGTGACATGCACGTCGGGGGGCCACGTGCTCGCGGACAGTCCGTCGACCTGGGCCAACAGCGCCCCATGCTCGCCTCGGACCACCGTCACGACCGCGACCCGCGGACGCGCCGGCCGGACTGACGGGACGAACTCACTGCACGCGACGGCCATGAGCCCTCCTACCCCTGCCTGGCGCAGCCGAATGAACGAACTGCTTACGCTGTAAACATCGACAGGTTAGACCGCAACCTCGGCGGTGGTAAAGACCCGAGGCATCGGGGTGGGTTCAGGGGCGTACAGACGGCCGCCTGACCCGCGGGTGGCCCGATGCGCCCATCGCGGGCACCCCAGCCGGACCGGGGGCTAATGCGAGACGGTGTTCTCGATGCGGTTGAGCAGGCTCTCGAGGCCGGTCTCGAACTCGGCCTCGCTGTGGTCCTGGCTGAGGCGGTCGCGCATCCGCACCACGTGCGGCGCCTGCCCGAAGTCGACATCTTCCCTCGTGTCTTGCTCTGGGATGTCGGCGCTGCCCTCGTTCATCGGTTCGTCCACGGCGGCAACATTCTCGACCTGGGTGGAAACCTCCAAGAGCAGGTACCCGACGAGGAAGCTGGTGAAGGCCTTGTAGGTGTCCACCGCTTGGTCGTCGCTGAAGCCTCGCTCGCACAGGGTGGCCAGGAGGTGCTCGACCATGGCGATGTCGCGCAAGGGCGGTCGCAGCCAGGGCGCCGCTGGGTGCCGCGAGACCACCAGGGGGAACGCCGTGGGGTTGGCCAGGGCCATCTGGCGGATCTCGTGCGCGACGTGCTGCAGGTATTCCTGCCAGCTGGTGGTCTGCGCGGCCTCCACGCGCTCGATGAGCCCGTCCAGGAGGCTCTCCACGACCGCCTCCAGCAGATCTTCTCGCCCGGAGACATACCGGTACAGGGCCATCGCCTCAACCCCGAGGTCGCGGCCCAGGCTGCGCATGGTCATCTGGTCCACACCATGAGCCTCGATACTGGCCAGGCCAGCTTCGACGATGCGCTCGCGGCTGAGGCGTGGTGGCCGCGTGGACCCCGCCTCGTCCGGCTCCTCTGGGCTCATCGGCACACCTCCTGGGATACCACCCTGTCACACGCCCCGCGTGTCGGCTCGTCGTCCCCGTCGCGGTCAACTCGCGACCGACTCGGGCAGGCGGCCCTTGCGCTTGGCGAACGCCTGCGTGGACTTGTGGTTGATGCTGACCCGCACCAGCTGCACGATCGCCCCCGAGACCAGCGCGAAAGCCATGGCCTCACCCCAGTCCACCTCCGGGTCCTCGGGGTTGCTCGGGGAGTTGCTGCCGGTGACGAACTTCCACGTCGTCTCGATGACGTTCTTGGCCATCACCCCACCACCGATCGCCGCCGCCGTCGTCGCCAGACTCCACATCTTGTCGCCCACTGGAACTCACCACTTCCCTCAACTGGCCCGGCCCGCCGGGCACGCTTGCATGGACCTCGGACACGTCGTACGTTTACACCGTATTACCACCATCTGCGTCTGAGCAAGACGACGCGACCCACCCGGGTCTGGCACCACCCCACCTCTGCAGTCAGGAGCAGACCATGAGCAAGATCATGATGGCCGCCGCGTTCGGCGCCGGGTACGTCCTGGGCGCCAAGGCAGGCCGGGAACGGTATGAGCAGATCAGCGCCAAGGCGCAGGAGCTGTGGTCCCACCCCACGGTGCAGGAGCAGGCGGACAAGGCCAAGCAGCAGGCCGGGAAGGTGACCGAGCAGGCCAAGGGCCGGCTGAGCAACGCCCAGGACGGCGACCAGGACAGCACGGATGACCCGTGGGAGGTCGACACCGACACCGCCCTCGCGGGTGATGACCAGGAGAGCCCCCGTGGCTGAGAGGTTCACCCCCGACACCGATCATGCGTCAACGGGTGAGCTCATCGCGCGGATGAGCGAGCAGACGAGCACGCTCATCCGGGACGAGATGCGCCTGGCGCAGGCCGAGCTGAGCGCCAAGGCCAAGAACGCGGGCGTGGGCCTCGGCATGTTCGGCGCCGGTGGCCTGCTCGCCTTCTTCGGCATCGCCGCCCTGATCACGACGGCCATCCTGGCCCTGGCCCTGGTGCTGCCCCCGTGGGCCGCCGCCGGCATCGTGACACTGCTGCTGCTCGCCGCGGCGGCGGTGGTGTCGCTGGTGGGCAAGAAGCGCGTGCAGGAGGCCACCCCGGCCAAGCCCGAACGTGCCATGGACAACGTCAAGCAGGACATCGAGCAGGTCAAGGGGGCAGCCCAGTCATGAGCGCCACACCGCATGAGAACCCCGACAGCGACAACACCCAGGACGAGGCCAGCAACGACCCGGCACAGATCGAGGCCGACATCGCCCGGCACCGCGCCGAGCTCGGCGACACCGTCGACGAGCTCACCGAACGCCTGGACGTGAAGAAGCAGGCCCGGGACAAGGTCGAGTCGATCAAGACCCGCGCCAACGCCGGGCTGGGTGAGGTCAAGACCAGGTTGAACAGTGATGACCACCGGGACGTGCTCAGCGTGCTGGCCCCCGCGCTGGGTGCCCTGGCCGCAGTGGTGCTGATCATCGGGGTCGCCCGGCGGGTGCGGCGGTGAGCTCCAGGGCATCCGAACGCAGGGCCGCGCAGGCGGACGCCCCGGAGCCCGAGCGGGAGGACAAGCCGGACACGCCCGCGAAGATGACCGGGCCGGCGTGGAAGTACACCGCTGGCAAGGCGTTCCGGGAGTTCCTGGACGACGAGTGCACCGACCTCGCGGCCGCGCTGACGTACTACGCCGTCCTGGCCATCTTCCCGGCGCTCATCGCGATCTTCTCCCTGCTGGGACTGGTCGGGCAGAGCCAGCAGGTCGTCAGCGCGGTGATGCCCGTGCTGAGCAGCGTGCTGGGCGAGTCCGGGTCCTCCACCCTGAAGCCGGTGGTGCAGTCGTTGGCCACCTCCCCCGGTGCCGGGCTCGCCCTGGTCATCGGTCTGGCGACCGCGCTGTGGTCGGCCTCGGGCTACGTCACCGCGTTCAGCCGCGCGATGAACCGGGTCTATGAGATCGAGGAGGGTCGGCCGGTGTGGAAGCTGCGCCCGGTCATGCTCCTGATCACCCTGGTCATGGTGCTCATGGTGGTGCTCATCGCCCTCATGCTCATCGTGTCCGGTCCGGTGGCGACGGCGCTCGGCGAGGCGATCGGCCTGGGGTCGACCGTGGTCACCGTGTGGCAGATCGCCAAGTGGCCGGTCGTGCTGGTCCTGGTCATGCTGCTCGTGGCGCTGCTGTACTACAGCACGCCCAACGTGAAGCAGCCGAAGTTCCGGTGGCTGAGCATCGGGGCCGCGTTCGCGATCCTGGTCTGGGTCCTCATCTCGGTCGCGTTCGGCTTCTACATCGCCAACTTCTCCAGCTACGGCGCCACCTACGGTTCGTTCGCCGGGGTGATCATCTTCCTGCTCTACCTGTGGATCACCAACCTCGCGCTGCTGCTCGGGGTGGAGGTCGACGCCGAGCTCGAGCGGTCCCGTCAGCTCATCGCCGGCATCGAGGCCGAGGAAGACATACAGCTGCCCCCCCGTGACGACGCCAAGATCCGCGCGGCGCAGGAGAAGGAGCAGGAGGACGAGGACAAGGCCCGCGCCCTGCGCCACAGCGGAGGGGACACCACCGACCCCGACCAGACCCGCTGATATCCGTGCTCAGGTGAGGTAGCGCAAGGCAGGGGAGGACGTGAGTCGTGACGCAGGCAGTGACTCTCGGTCTGCTCGGGTCCAGCGCGCTCGTGCTGGGTGCCGTGGTCGGGTGACGGTTCCAGATCCCCAAGCGGGTGCTGGCCGCGATGCTGGCCTTCGCCTCCGGGGCGCTCATCACGGCGCTGGCGTTCGAGCTCTTCGAGGACGCGCACGAGCAGGGCGGCCTGTGGCGACTAGGCCTGATCGTGGGGGCGGTGGTCTTCACCTTCCTCAGCGCATGGCTGGACTGGGCCGCCGCCGCCGGAACGGGTGACGACACCGACCGCGGCAACGACAAGCTGGACAAGCAAGCTGCCACGGAAGGACAACGTGCCGCGGCACCCTCAGTGAAAGGGGCTGCCGGGATGGCGCTGCTCGCCGCGGTCACCCTCGACGGCGTACCCGAGAATGTCGCGCTGGGCGTGTCCCCGGGCGAAGGCACAGGTGGCGAAGAAGGAGGTCCCACGGTGGCCCTCGCGACCGCAGCCGGCTTCGTCCTGTCCATATCTCCTGGCGACCCTCTCACCGAACACGGGCCACGCACTCTGGACCCGAGAGCACTTGGGTGGCTGAACGCGACGGGGCTGCTGCAGATGGCGGCGAAACTGTGATGCTGACGGATGCGCAGCGCGCCCAACCGCCGCAGCTGGGCGCCGAGCGGAGCAATCACACCTGCCCCCCACCCGTCGAGCGTGAAGCATACGTGCATCAGTGACTCGGATGACCAAAGCACCCTCGACTTGTCCTGCACCACCAAACCAGAGGTGAGTGACTCTGCGCAGGCCGACTTTCCTGTTTTTCGAACAGGAGGCCAAGGTAGAGACTGCAAAGCCCGAATCGCCTGCCACATAGGCGATCTCAGAGCTGGCGAAGGGACTCGAACCCTCAACCACCTGTTTACAAGACACCCAAGCAGAACGCGCTGACCTGCACCAATGGCACGATATAGCCGAGTTCGGACCGCTTCGTGCAACATACGTGCATCAGAGATGATCCTTTGTGGCTCCTCCAGACCACTGCAAAGGCATGCAGGGGGCTGTCCGATGAACGGTGTTTCCGGCGATTCATCTCAGAGGTTCTCCGCGGCCGGCATGCGGTCGGCGAAGGTGACGGCGAAAGCGTTGAGCGCGGGCTTCCACCGCATGGTCCATCGTGCCTGGCCGGTGCCCTTGGGGTCCAGCCCGCGGGTGACCAGGTAGAGGCACTTCAGCGCGGCCTGCTCGGTCGGGAAGTGCCCGCGAACGGTCACCGCGCGCCGGTACCTGGCGTGCAGGGACTCGATGGCGTTGGTGGAGAACAGCACGCGGCGGATCTCCACGTCGTAGGCAAGAAACGGGATGAACTCCTCCCACGCCGCTCTCCACATCTTCGGGATCGCGGGATAGGGCTTGCCCCACTTCTCCTCCAGCTCCTCGAACGCCTCCACGCTGGCTCCACCGAGGGGGCGGTGTAGATGCGGCGCAGGTCCTTGGCCAGCTGGTCCCAGTACTTCCGGCTCGCGTACCGCAGCGTGGCGCGGATGAGGTGGATCACGCAGGCCTGCACGATCGCCTGCGGGCGCACCGCGTTCACGCTGTCGGGCAGTCCCTTGAGGCCGTCGCAGACGATGAAGAAGACATCCCGCACGCCACGGTTCTTCAGATCCGCCAGCACGTTCATCCAGAACTTCGCGCTCTCACCACCCCCCTGCCCGGCCCACAGGCCTAGGACGTCTCGACGCCCGTTCAGGTCCACGCCGATCGCGGCGTAAAAGGGCTGGTTGCCGACCTGGCCGTCGCGAACCTTGACGTAGATCGCGTCGATGAAGATGGCCGCGTACACCGGTTGCAGCGGCCGGGAGGACCAGGCGGCCATCTCCTCCAGCACCTTGTCCGTGATCCTCGAGACCGTGTCCTTGCTGATACTGGCGCCGTACACCTCGTGAAAGTGCGCGGAGATCTCACCGGTGGTCAAGCCCTTGGCGAACAGGCTGATCGCGACGGCATCCACGTCCGAGAGGCGGCGTTGGCGCTTCTTGACGATGACCGGTTCGAACGTGCCGGCCCGATCCCGCGGGACGGCGATCGTCACCTCCCCGGCAGCGTCGGTGAGCACCGTCTTGGGCCTCGTGCCGTTGCGGATGTTGCCGTTCCCGGCGGTGGGTACCGGTGAAGGACGCTCGACGAACGCGACGCCGAGGCGTTCGACGAGGCCGGCTTCGAGGTGGGTGTTGTAGTGCTCGGAGGCCATGACCTTGGCCTTGAACAGCATCCGCCCGTCCAGCGTGAGCCACCTCCCACCCTCCTGGGGCAGCGACTGGACCTTGTTGGAGACCACGAGGTGGGTGTGCAGGTCCGGGTCCCCGGTGCGGGAGTCGCGGTGGTCGAACGCCGCCGCCACCAAGCCGGTCACCGGCACCTGGCGGATGCCGCCCTTGCCCAGCCGCGTGAAAGCCACCTCGCGCTCGAGCATGGACAGCGTCTTATAGACCGCGTCCTCGTGCGCGGCCTCCACCTGCTTCGCGACCTCCGGAGAGGCGAGAGTCCACAGGGTCGAGACCGACTTCACCGGCGAGAACGTCAGGTCGAACCCCGCCACCGGCACCTGCGCCGGCCGCGACGCCCGCGCGACGAACCTCGTCAACTCCGCCTCGTCCACCGGTGCCCGGCCGAGCCGCTCCTCGAAAACCTCCCGGGCCACGCGGGTGCGGATCGCCGCCCGTTCCTCCGCCGGGATCGGAGCGTTCCACGGCAGATTCCGGCTGGTGTTGTGCTCGCTGAACGCACGAGCTGTGACCTGCCGCAACGTGGTGGCGTCGAACGTCGGGAACGCCCGCCCCAACCCGCTCCACCCGTTCGCTGCCGCATTAGGTTCTTCGGAGCGTGGGTGGCGGCCCTGCCCGAAGAGCAACCGCATCTGCTCCTCGGACACCACATCCCCAACGGTGAGGTCGAGGCCGGCCAGGCCGGTCCCGAGCCACCGCCCCGGTGCCTCGCCCTTCTCCTCGTAATAGGACGCCAGCCCGGCCTGCCGGCGCTCCGTCGCGTCGTGCTGGGCGACCTGGCCTGTAAGGTACGTGTGCCCGCTCCCGGCGGCCAGCTTGTGCAATGTCATCACACCTATCACAAGCCGCCCCTCCCACCCCGGGCGTTCACCTCTGCCGCCACGAACGTCACCGAGTGCACCAGGTGTGTTCCTCGGTGCTGCCTCGGGCGCACGGCTGGAACCTCGGCGGTAGATGCTGGTCGCGGATGGGCTGACTCGGGGAGATCGATGTACTACGTTGGCGTTCCAATTACTTCGGCGCCGACTGAAGCGGTCAGCGATTTGGTCCGACACGCTCACGAGGTTCGTGGAACGATATCTATCAGGCTTGGTGTCCCCGAGCATAGTATGAAGGCGCATGAAAGGTCCGTGCGTTCGCGACGCGAGACGCCGAGTTGTTACTCCAAGCGACGAACGCCTCGGCGTTGACCTTCACCTCAGATTGAATCCCGAGCAATGTCAGATCACCCCGGCGGTCGTGTCCAATATTCAGAACTGCTCATCAGCATAGGTAAGGTGACGTAAACTTGGCCGACCAAGACAGCATCCATGATGGCCCCTTCCTGTTAGTGCCCGAGGGTGAACGAGTTATCGTCTTTTTCTTTCCGCTCAAAGACGGATTTGGCTGGCCGTCAGGTGAGGCTGTCAGCCTTTTCGCCTGGCCACACCCCAGTTTGATCGAGGCAATACGGGTCCTCACAGGCGCAGATGAATCCGAGGAGCAGGACATAGGCGAAATCGTAGAAGCTTCGCTCATCTGCCATGACGTCGCGCAAGACGCAGCAATATCAAGCGGGTTCACTCCGATGATGGAAGCATTTCAGCGTGGCTTCCCTTACGCTGCGCAGCCCACAGACAAACCACCTAACCTAGACAGCACCTTGAAGGTGGTCGAGGTCGCCGTGCCCTTGATCTCGATGTTGGCCAGACAGATGGCGGAGAGCGGTCTCGAAGTTAGGGGCCGCCCACAACTGCACGAACCAGCGCCAGATCTGGTGAGCGACGCGTTCGACGTGGCCCTGAAGAGCGTTCGTCACCTGCAGCGGTGCTACGCAGCCACCACTCGTCGGGTTGTCAGATTACTGTCCCGTCAGCAGCTCCCCCCGGTTGTCAGCTACGGGGTACGCAACATGGACGCACGTAATCCCGGCGAAACGACCTCGGGACTGTTCTTCATCAACGACCGGCTCGACCGTTTTGGCCCGCCAGTCATCCTCTCCCCCGCCGAGCGCGGCGAAATGCTCGACGCGCCCTTCCGCGGCGCTCACGCCTTGCCCTACATTGACCTCTACAACCAGGCCGATGTTGCTCTGAGACTCGAGGGGAACCTTCGAGAATGCGCCGTGATGCTGGGTGCAGCATCTGAGGTGCTGCTGAACCGGCTGATGCTGACCCTACGATGGGAAGAGGGGCTGACTCCCGAGGATAGTTCTCGCGACTGGCCCGACTCTCTGATAACACGCATCAAACGAGAACTGCCGCCCCGGCTTGGCGGGAACTGGTCGCTGGACGAGGAGGGCGTAGCCCCGCAACACTGGTACCGCAGTGTCTACGCATTGCGGAACCGGGTCGCTCACGCAGGCTACGAACCAACTTTTTTAGAATGCCTGACTGGGCAGCAGACGCTGAACGATCTGATTAGTTGGATCGGTGACCGCCTGACTAGTGGCAAACGCCTTAAGTCCTTCCCTCGGACCGCGTTCCTGCACTACCCGTCCCGCCTCGGACGCCAGCTCGAGCGTCTGCCCTGGCTGGAACGGATGCAACAGGACCCAAACGAAGTGCCCTGGTCCATAACCTCCTCTAGATGGATCGATGCGCACGAACGACTGGTACGAGACAGCGAATTTGAACGCGTTCCGGACCCCTCGCGGGCCGCGCTCTCTTCTATATGGTTAACGGACCAGAAGGAGCCGACGTCCTGGATACTGACCGACATGCAAACCGGACTAGCCTGCGAGGTAGAGGTCGATCCAGATCTAGTCAAGATTCAATCCGACCGCAGCTTCACAAAAAATATTCCCGCCGGCGAACTTGCTGTGGCCGCGCACGCGCGTATACCCAGAGATGTAATACGTGTCGGCCCCTGGGTAGAGCAGTACCATATAAATCCTCTCCTTCACGTGATGGTGGATCGGTCCGATCGCCACCGCCCCTGGCCGGTCCACGCTGTGCGCAGCGAATAAAGCCACACGTCTATCCACAATTTCACGCAGCCCGCGCCGCAAGCCCCCGGCCTCTCTACCTCGGGAGAGAGGCCGGCCGGTCGTCTTCGGGCGGCCCGCCTTACACAGACGTGGCTAACCGCACAAAGAGTGCGTCCGACCGCTATCTCGATTTCGAGCATGAGGCGCCTCCGCCGAGTTCGTGAGGAGTCGCGCGATTAAGCTTCCTACTCGGCCAACGCCCCGTAGCGAGAAGTCGACAGCCTGAGTCGCTGCACAGGCCTCTAGTCCAGAGCCGTTAATAGACCGTCGCCGTTCCTACTCCACTTACGGCTGGCGTGATCCGAGAAACTGTACGAAACGACTTGACCAGGGTATCCCAAGGCGTCATGAGCGCTCGTCTGCCAGACCTCTTTTGTCAATTCTTGCCCAGGCCCCAAACTATGCCAACGGAAGGTCGGCTGGTCCGATTTACCCAAGCGAGCATCACATGTAACGACGAGGTTGAAGATGGGCAAATCGCTGCGGTTGTTTACGTGTAGACGACAAACGATGCCTTCACCAGTCTGCGGGTCGAATGCATCGTAATCCACGACGGTCCAAGCTCCTATGAGGGCAGCCTGCTGCCGCGTGTCAGCACGGCGGCGTCGTGCGAGATCGAGCACGGCGAGCAGTGCAGCCAAACCGGCGAACATTGTCGCTGCCGCAGTGCCAACAGCTGCGACACTGTCGGGGTTCCACGCCCAGTCCATGCTGGCCATTATGGGGTGCTGTGACTGACCTGCCCCAGCCCAGTCAAGCAAGCAACGACCCCAAGCGGGGTCAGAGGCGTACCAGTCACCCCTCGACAGCCTTCAACGGGACAAGCGTCGCCTCCTCAGCGCAAGGCATGGGACGCGGGCCAATCGCTGTAGCTGTTCGCCTGGATGCCCTGCTGACAGATGCCTGCAGCGACAGGGTGAGAGTCTCGCTTAGGGGCGGCCCTATCACCCGCGAGGTCATTGGCCGTTGGCGCAGCACGGGTAGGGACGAGAGCGAGACGCTGTGGCAGAGGAGGACGACAGCTCAGGCGTGTCATGACCACCTCCAGGGCACGAGCACTTCCGCGCTAACTCCGGTATTCTCCCTTCATGAACTCCCTGGTGACCGTGCGAGTAGGGCTTACGGGATTCGTCAATCATGATCCCCACACTGGAGAGTTGCCTGGAGTTCAGTACGAGTCGATGCAGGTACCTCTCGAGTGCACGCTGGGACAGATTTGGGCGGACTTTGCCGAGAAGCGTCCTCGCCCCGAGGCCTCTTGGCCCGGTTGGGCTCCCCCGTATGTGTACGTGAGTGCACAATCGTTGGTGAACGACGGTGAGCCCTCAGGCGAAGCGATAACCTGGCTACACTTCTCAGAGGCCAATATTTTGGGCGACGATGGTGGCATGAGATGGGGTGTTCCCTGGACACTCATTCGAGTCGGGGAATTGGAGCGCCTTTACCCCTTCACCTACGAGTTGCAATCCACAAGTCCAGTCGTATATCTGACATGGTCGCCGCGACCGCAGATGGGCCAGGGATGGGGACTCGACTGGTCCCAGTTTCCAGACTGGATCGAATTGTTGCAAAGCCACTGGGCCTACGCGGCTTTGACGGCGGCTGTCACAGCGAAGGATGGGATGGCTATCGCCTCCGGCGCCTACCAGCGCTTAAAAACTATGATCAACGCTGGCGCCGATGTATTGCGTAAGAAAATTGAGGAGTGGCGAGCAGACGGGGTGCACGTATCCGACATTTCTTACTTGATTACTGACGAGGGCCTTGCGGAATATGAGAAAGCGCACATTTTAGGCCTCACCGAAGCGGAAGTGGCGCAGCTCAGAGCCCTCCTTTCGCCGGCGTCAGAGGGCATACCGCCCGAATCTACGACGGCATTCACTCACTAGCTCAGCAAAAAGAGTTCGCACTGGACCCCAGAGAGACACCACCCCCCGTTTTCACATGCGGCTGCAACAAGGAATGGTGCGATACCGAGGCAATTATCGTCCCAACGGCTCCTGGCGTCAAGATCGGACTGGCCACCCATGCGGACCATTTCACTCTTTCCGAGGAGACACTAAGGATAGTCGAAGCCATCGGACGGCAATGGCGCGATGAGTGAACACATAAGCAGAGACACTCATTCAGCGAAAAGAAGACGGCCATTGCTGATATTATCCATCAATATTGCGCAAGCAGCGGGCAGCAACGTGCTCCGCCACCGTGGGAGTTTGCCAATGGTAGAAATTGAGCTCGCTCAGAATCGACTTCCGGCTTTGCCTTCTTGACCTCGAAAGGGTTCGGTCCGCCCGACTGGCAGGCGTACGGACATCGGCAGCATGTGCCTCAAGGACGAGAGGCCGCTGTGCGCACCTGATGACAACCCTTGCGCCTACCGTTTTCGGCTTACTTCACATGAGCGAGCACACATCGGCGGCAGGGTGAACTGACCCTTGTGCCACCCGTAGGCCACCGGTTGTCACGCCTAGTCATTCTTAGGCCACGCTAGGTCAGAGAGCCTCGCGGCGATCTCAGCGTCGCGGCCTTGGGCGGCGTGTTGGTAGCGCAGGGCGGCAGCCACCGTCGAATGGCCGAGTCGAGCCTGCAACTCTGCGAGCGTGGCACCGGTCATGGCGGCCATGGTCGCGCCGGTGTGCCGCATGTCGTGGATCCGAAGGTCGTCGCGTCCAGCGGCTGAGCGAGCCTCGCGCCACGCGGTGTGGAGCACCGTCGGCTGCAGATGACGCCGGTGGTCACTCCGGGAAGGGAACAGCAGCGCACCCGCTTCGGGCAGCACATGCTGCTCCAGGTGCTGTTTCAGCGCGGGGACGATGTGCGGGGGCAGGCTCACCTCACGGGTGCCCGCCGCCGACTTTGGAGTCCCGATGACCGGTTGGCCGCGAACCCAGGACACAGCCCGGGTCACTTTGACGAGGCCACGGTCCAGGTCAAGGTCGCGCCGTCGCAGCTCGAGCACCTCCCCCACCCGCAGGGCGCACCACGCGCAGAGCAGGACGAGGGCGCCGAACTGGTCAGGCATCTCCTCAACGAGCACATCCAGCTCGTCGAGCGTCGCCGGGCGGATCTGCTTCTTGGTCGGAGGGTTGGAGGCTCCGCGTACGCGGCACGGGTTGCTGGCGAGGAGCTCCTCACCGACCGCCGTGGTCAGGACGGCCCGCAGCAGGGCGTAGGCCCGGGCGTTGACCGTCGGGTGGTCCGGAGACAGTCCGGCCCACCACCGACGCACGACGGCCGGCGTGAGGTTTGAGACGAGCAGGTCGCCGAACTCCGGCTCGAGGTAGCGCCGCAGCAGGTGCTCGTATCCCTCGACGGTCCGCGGCTTGAGCGACCGGTCGGCCAGCCACTGACGGGCGTACTCGCCGAAGGTCGGCGGTGCTAACCGCTCGGCGACCTCAATACGACGCTTGGGCGCGACCCAGCCCTCTCCCTCGACCAACGCCCGCTCGTGCACGAGCCACGCCTCGGCGTCCGCCTTCGAGTCGAAGGTGTGCGGTGCGGTATGCCGCCCAAGGTCGGGTCCGGTGTAGCTCGCCTGCCACCGCTTGGACGGCAGCCGTCGCAGTGCCCCGAAGCCCCGTCTCGTCGCCATCACAGCCCCATTTCGTGCAACATACGTGCAACTAGAGTGGGAGTTTGTGGGCACACGTGTCAACGCCCGACACGAGGGGCGACGGTCGAGTTAGCCGAGTTTCTGCAGGTCAGCGGGCTAAGAACCCCGGTCGAAAGGAGAGCTGGCGAAGGGACTCGAACCCTCAACCACCTGTTTACAAGACAGGTGCGCTACCAATTGCGCCACGCCAGCGCGTCCAGCCCGGAGGCCGGACAGCGCGTCGATGCTACCCGTCTCAGCCGATGACGTTGCTGTTGAGCCACTTCTGAAGGCTGACGACCGTGCGGTGGTTCATGTAGGTCGAGCCGTCGCGGGAGACGCCGATGTAGTTCTGCAGCGCGGCCTGCGACTTCGGGCCCCAGACGCCGTCGACGCCGGTGCCGACGCGGGCCTGCACCGCGCGGATGGTCGTGCCGTCCCACCGGCCGGTCTCGGAGACGCCCACCCAGCGCTGGATCGCCCTGGTCGTCAGCGGGCCGCGGATACCGTCGGCGACGAGCGGCGCCATCTGCGAGCCGCCGCCTCCCCCACCTCCGCCGTCGTCACCGACGCGGGTCATGATGCTGGCGCTGATCCACCCCGAGCGGCCCTGCAGCTTCACCCAGCCGTTGCTCTGCACTCCCTGGAAGCGGGTGCCGTTGGCCGCACCGCCGATGACGCTGTGCCCGGTGCTCGGGCCGGAGCGGATGTTGGCGCCGGCTCCGGCGCTCACCTTCCACGTCTGCACCTCGCCGCGCGGCGGCTCCGGATCCGGCTGGGGCTCCGGCTCGGGGGCAGGACTGCCGCCACCGGGGTAGGGCTCGAGACCGTTGCTCATCGTCAGCCCGGCGCGTACCGAGCACACCGGCCAGGCGCCCGGCCCCTGCACCCGCAGCACGCGCTGCGCGACGGTGATCTGCTCCGCCTTCGTCGCCTGGTGGGCATACCCGGCGAACTCCTGCCCGCCGAAGCCCTTCCACGTCGGGTGCCAGAACTGCAGCCCGCCGTAGAACCCGTTGCCGGTGTTGATGCTCCAGTTGCCGCTCGACTCGCAGTCCGCGACGCGGTCCCACACGTTGTGGTCGTCCGCCGCAGCGCTCGGCGCGGTCAGGCCGACCGAGGCCAGCGACGCGGTGCCGGCGAGCGTGGCCTGACCGGCGCGGCGCAGGGCGACGCCGGTGCGGGCGACGCGATGACGGGCAGGGCGGGCCATGGGGTGGGTCCTTCCGGATGGGGCAGGTGTGACGCCCGGGACGAGGCTCCCGGACCACGGTAGGGCAGCGTCGGGCTCAGGGGAAGGCTTGTGTGACGAGTCTCACGTGCATAACTGCACCTCGTGAGGCTGCTGTGACGGTATGCCGTGGTCTCAGGGCAGCCCGAACGGCAGGTAGTCCAGCGGCGTCGTCCCGCCCGGCAGCGGCCACCAGGAGACGACATCGCCGTCGAGCAGCGACCAGTAGGCCAGCGCCCCGCCACCCACCAGGCACAGCGTCACCACCACCATCGTCGGCACGCCCAGCGGCACCGCACCGCGCACCACCGTGCGCGACCCCCGCCGCAGCGGCGTGCTCCCCGGCCCCCACCACCCGAGCCAACCACCGACGAGTGAGCCGACGGCGACCGCGACGGGGTGCGTCGGCCCGATCCCCGGCGCGACCGAGGTCGTCGTGAGCAGCCCGGAGACGACCAGTGCCACCACCCCGGCGATCGCCAGCGGCAGCAGCAGCGACAGCAGCGTCGACAGCGCCGCCGCCACGAGGTGCCACGGCGAGGCGAGCACGGCCATCGGCACGTCGCTGCGCCGACGCCCGGCCTCGTGCCGCCGGACGACCAGCCCGGTGAGCGCCCGGTCGACCGTCCGCGTCATCAGGCCCCACAGGGCATACAGCCCCCACGCCAGCAGCGGCGCGGCGGAGGCGACCGCCGCGAAGCCGAGCAGCATCGCGGCCAGGGTCCCGCTGCGCGAGCTGCGCCCGATCCGCGGGTCCGGCTGGCCTTGACCATGCGGGCCCCCGACCTCGGGGTATGCCCCGTCCCCCTCCGAGCGGGGCGGCACCTCGGCGCCCGGTCGCCGCTGCTCCGGCGCGGACCCCCATCCCTGCTGGCGCTGGTCCGGCGCAGGCGCCCACCCCTGCTGGCGCTCGGCGTGGCGCTGCTCCGGGCGGGCGGCGTAGCGCTGCTGCTCGGCCGAGCTCGGCCACTGCTGCGGCTCGCGAGGGCGCACCGGCGGCGGAGGCACGGCGCCGCGCTCCGGCTGCTCCCACTGCCGGGTGCTCGGCCCGGCCGGGGCGGCGCGGGTGACGTCCGGCATCCGGCGCGGCGCCTCGCGGGTGTGCTGCACCTGCGGCGTCACCTGGGTGGCGTCCGCGCCGCGGTCGCGTGGTGCGCAGGGTCCTCCTGCGACAGCCGGGGCAGCGCGCCGGTGACGTCCTGGCCGCGGGCATACAGCTCGACCGCGGCGAGCACCTCCTCGGCACTCGGCCGCCACGAGGGGCGCGGCGAGAGAGCGGTCGCCAGCAGGGGCGCGAGCTCGGGGTCGACCCCGTTCAGCTGCACCCGCCCCCGGACCACCCGGTCGAGCACCACGGTCATCGGGCCGCGGCCGAAGGGTGGCTGGCCGGAGGCGGCATACGCCAGGCACGCCGCCCAGCCCCACCAGTCGGTCGCCTCGGTGATCTCGCCGCCGTCGACGAGCTCGGGCGAGAGGTAGCCCGGTGTCCCCATGACCAGCCCGGTCGAGGTGAGCCGCACGTCGTCGGCGACCTGCGCGATGCCGAAGTCGATGACCACCGGCTCCAGCCGCTCCCCCTCGCCGACGAGCAGCACGTTGCCCGGCTTGAGGTCGCGGTGCACGATGCCGAGCCCGTGGATCGCCTGCAGCGCCCCGGCCAGGCCGCGCGCGAGCCGCAGCAGCGCCTCCCGCCCCAGCGGCCCCTGCTCCTCGATGACGACGTCCAGCGGCCGCCCGGGGACGTAGTCCGTCACGACGTAGGGCGCCGGCCCGTCCACGTCGGCGTCGATCACCGCCGCGACCTGAGGGTGCTTCACCCGCGCGAGGGTGCTGACCTCGCGCCGGAGCCGCGCCCGTGCCCCCTCGTCGTGCGCGATGTGCGAGCGCAGCACCTTGATCGCGACCTCGCGGCCGCGCTCGTCGTCCGCCCGCCAGACCACCCCCATACCGCCCTCGCCGACGCGCTCGCGCAGCGTCCACGGACCAGCGTGCGCGGCACGACGACCGGCACCGCCTCGGTGGCGTCCGCCGACGCCGGCCCGCCGCGACCGGTCGCGGGCACCGGGCGCGTCGCGTCGGGGCGCGCGTCGTCGGTGCGAGGCAGGTCGGCGGTCACGGGTTCCACGGTATGCGCTCTTCCTGGGTCTGAGGTGAGTTCCCGGTGGACGTGGTGTGGCGGGTCGCCGCACACCTCCGCCGAGCGAGCGGTGACGGTGGTGTCGCCTAGGCTGGCCCACGACGACGACCACGGGGGACCTGGAGGAGCGTGCATGAGCAGCGAGCAGACCTACGACTTCGTGATCGCCGCCAACCGGCTGCCGGTGGACCAGCACACCGCCCCGGACGGCAGCACCGAGTGGCGCACGGCCCCCGGTGGGCTGGTCACCGCCATGGACTCGGTGATGCGCGGCTGGGACGGCGACGCCGCCTGGGTGGGCTGGCCCGGCTTCCCCGGTGAGGCTCCCGAGCCCTTCGACGAGGGCAAGCTGCGGCTGCACCCGGTGCCGCTGTCGGCCCAGGAGCTCTCCGACTACTACGAGGGCTTCTCCAACGACACCCTGTGGCCGCTCTACCACGACGTCATCGTCCCGCCGACCTTCCACCGCTCGTGGTGGACCTGCTACCGGGCGGTGAACCAGCGGTTCGCCGACGCGGTCTGCGAGGTCGCCGCCGAGGGCGCGACCGTGTGGGTCCACGACTACCAGCTGCAGCTCGTCCCGGCCCTGGTCCGGGACAAGCGCCCCGACGTGAGGATCGGCTGGTTCAACCACATCCCCTTCCCCCCGGTCGAGCTCTTCGCGCAGCTCCCCTGGCGCGAGAGCATCCTGCGCGGGCTGCTCGGCGCCGACTTCCTCGGCTTCCAGCGCCCTGACGACGCCCGCAACTTCGGCCGCTCGTGCCGCACCGTGCTCGGGGCCACCACCCGGGGCGAGAAGATCGAGTGGCAGGGCACCGACGACGACCGCCTCGGCGCCGCGCCCCGCACCGTCCGCGCCGCCGCCGTGCCCATCTCCATCGACGCCGCCGGCTTCCGTGAGCTCGCCGACTCCGACGTCGTCCAGCAGCGCGCCGAGGAGATCCGCGAGTCGCTGGGCAACCCGGAGGTCGTGCTGCTGGGGGTGGACCGCCTCGACTACACCAAGGGCATCCGGCACCGCCTGCGGGCCATCGGGGAGCTCTTCGACGACGGCGCGATCAGCCCCGACCAGGTGACCTTCATCCAGGTGGCGACGCCGAGCCGGGAGCGGGTCCAGGCATACCGCACCCTGCGCGAGCAGATCGAGGGCACCGTCGGGCGCATCAACGGCGACGTCTCCCACCTCGGCGCCACCGCGATCCACTACCTGCACCAGTCTTACCCGCGCGAGGAGATGGCCGCGCTCTACCGGGTCGCCGACGTCATGCTCATCACCCCACTGCGCGACGGCATGAACCTCGTCGCGAAGGAGTACGTCACCGCCCGCCACGACGGCAAGGGCGCCCTCGTGCTCTCGGAGTTCACCGGCGCCGCGGAGGAGATGCCGCAGGCCTACCGCTGCAACCCGCACGACATCGCCGGGCTCAAGGAGACGATCCTGCGAGCCATCAACGACGAGCCGGCGGAGAAGGAGCGGCGCATGCGGGCGCTGCGCCGCCGGGTGCGCAAGCACGACGTGCAGACCTGGGCGGCGGACTTCCTCGCCGGCCTCGAGGCCGCGCCCGAGCGTCCCTCCCGCAGCGGCGCGAAGGCCCAGGCGTGAGCCGGTCGCCCGAGCTCGACCGGGCGCTCGCCGACTTCGCCGCCCACGAGCGGGTGCTCGTCGCCACCGACTTCGACGGGGTGCTGGCCCCGCTCGTGCTCGACCCGATGGACTCCCGCCCGGTCGAGGGAGGTATGCCCGCCCTTGCCGCCCTCGCCGACCTCCCCGGCACGACGGTCGCCCTCGTCAGTGGTCGGGCGCTCGACCCCTTGCGCGAGCTCTCGGGCGCGCAGGACCCGCTCGTGCTCATCGGCAGCCACGGCGCCGAGGACTCCCGGCAGCCCGGTGGCCTCGCGCTCGACGACGACCAACGGGCGTTGCTGGAGCGCCTCGACGAGGAGCTCGCCGCCTTCCGCGTGGACCATCCCGGCGCCCGGGTGGAGAGCAAGCCAGCCGCCCGCGTGGTGCACACGCGTGGGCTTCCCGAGGCCGAGGCCGAGGCCGCGCTCGCGGCGGCGCAGGAGCTGGGGGCGCGGCATACCGGGCTGGAGGTGACGCCAGGCAAGGGCGTCGTCGAGCTGGCTGCGGCGCACGTCGGTAAGGGCGTCGCCCTCGTCGCGCTGGCCACCGAGCTCGGCGCCGACGCGGTCTTCTACGCCGGCGACGACGTCACCGACGAGCACGGCTTCGCCGCCCTGGCCGACGACGCGGACACCGAGCGCGCCGGGCGCGCGCTCACGGTCCGGGTCGGCGACGGCGAGACCGCCGCCCGCTTCCGGGTCGACGACGAGCACGCCATGGTCGAGCTGCTCCAGGCCCTCCTGGCCGCCCGCCAGCGCTGACCGGCCGCCCCCCCCCCCCCCCCCCAGCCATCACCACCGAGCGCCGCGAATGGTTGCCCTCAGCCCCACCGAGCGTCACGAGTGGTTGCCCTCAGCGCGGCGCGGGCCCGGTCGACTCGCGCAGGATGAGCTCGGGGTCGAAGAGGTACTCCCGCCGGTCCACCGGCTCCCCCGCGATCTCCTCCAGCACCGCCGTCACCGCCGCCTCGGCCATCCCCATGACGTCCATCCGCACCGTCGTCAGCGGCGGGTCGACGAAGGTCATGAAGGGCACGTCGTCCCCACCCACGACCGACAGGTCCTCCGGCACCCGCTTGCCCAGCGCGGCCGCCGCCCGGAAGACGCCGAGGGCCATGACGTCCGAGCCGCAGATGATCCCGGTCGCCCCCGCCTCGATGAGCTGCCGCCCGGCCGCGGCACCGCCCTCGACGGAGAAGAGCGTCGTGCAGACCAGCTCGTCCAGGTCGACGCCCGGCACGTCCCCCATCGCCTCGCGGAAGCCCTCGACCCGCCGCTGGACCGGGACATACCGCGCCGGTCCGGTCGCGAAGCCGATCCGGGTATGCCCGAGGTCGCGCAGGTGGCGCACCGCCAGCCGCATCGAGGCCTGGTCGTCGTGGCTGATGAAGGTGGCGTCGACCCCCTCGCGGTAGCCGTTGACCAGCGCGATGGGCAGCCCCCGGTCGCGCAGCGCGGTGTAGCGCTCGATGTCGGCCTTGCTGTCGGCGTGGTAGCCGCTGACGAAGACGATCGCCGAGACGCCACGGTCGAGCAGCATCTGGACATACTCGTCCTCGTGCACGCCCCCCGGCGTCTGGGTGCACAGCACCGGCGTGAAGCCGGCCGCCGCCATCTGCGTCTCGATCGACTGGGCGAACATCGGGAACACCGGGTTGGTGAGCTCGGGGGTGATGAGCCCGACAAGCCCGGCGCTGTTGCGCCGCAGCTTGCTCGGCCGCTCATAGCCCAGCACGTCGACCGCGGTGAGCACCGCCTGCCGCGTGCTCGAGGCCACGCCCGGCTTGTCGTTGAGCACCCGGCTCACGGTCGCCTCGCTGACGCCCGCGTAGGCCGCGAGGTCGGCCAGCCGCCCCCGGCCCGTCGTGCTCTCCGCCGTCCGCTTGGACGGGATCATCGTGCTCACCAGCCACCTCGGTAGGTCTCGGGCACCGGCTCCCAGGCCGGTGCGTCGGTCGGCCAGGTCCAGACGGACACACCCGGCCCGGCGGCGGAGAGGCGCAGCGACCCCTCACCGTGCTCGAGGCCCTCGGCCACGCCGGCGCGGTGCTCGGCGGCGCCCGCACCGGGCAGCTGGGCCGCGTCGATCGTCACGGGGTCGTGCGCGGCCCGCGCGACGTGCACCAGCGCGGTCTGCTCGGGGTGCTCCCGCAGGTAGACCATGGCCTCACCCTCAGCATAGAGCCAGCGCATCCCCCCGCCCCAGAGCGCAGGGCAGTCGTGCCGCAGCGCGACGAGCGCCCGGTAGTGCTCGACCAGCTCCTCGTCCCACCGCCCGTCCGCGGTGCCGCGGGAGTCCCACGGCATGGGCCGGCGGCCGTCCTCGCCGAAGTCGCCCGGTATGCCGATCTCGTCGCCGTAGGTGATCATCGGGATCCCCGGCATGGTCAGCAGCAACCCGGCCGCGACCTTGACCTGGTCGACGTCGTCCCCGACCAGCGTCCGCACCCGGGTCGTGTCGTGCGAGCCGACCAGCGTCATCGAGTGCGACCACGACCGCCACGGCACCAGCGAGGAGAACTCCCGCATCGTCTCGGCCACGAGATCGGCCCCCAGCCGCGGCACCGGCAGCGGGCTGCCGAGGAACTTCGGCGCGAAGCCCGGCGCCCGCAGCCAGGTCCACACCGGCCGGGTGAAGCCGGAGTAGTTCATCACCCCGTGCCAGCCGTCGCCGTCGACGTCCCGGCTGTGGTCGTGGGTGTGCTCGGCGACCAGCAGCCCCTGCCCGCCGGTCGCCCGGTCCACGGCGGCCCGGGTCTCGCGGGCCACCTGGTGGGTGAGGTCGACGCCCTTGTAGCGCCCGGTCATGTTGGCGACGTCGACCCGCCAGGAGTCGAAGCCGCCGCCCTCCCCCAGCCAGCGCTCGATGACCGACCCCGGCCCCTCGGTGAGCCTCGCCCGCAGCCCGTCGGCGGAGTGGTCCAGCTTGGGCAGGCTCGCCACGCCCAGCCAGGTGACCCACCGCTCGTCGTCGCGGACGTACCACCCGCCCTGCTCGCCCTCCGGGTACTGCCGGGCGGCGGCATACCACTCGTGCCCGTCGCCGGTGTGGTTGGTCGTGATGTCGCCCATGACGCGCAACCCTCGCTCGTGCGCCTCCTCCTGCAGTCGCAGCAGCGCCGCGTCGCCGCCGAGGACCGGGTCGACCGCCTCGAAGGTGCTCGCGTCGTAGCGGTGGTTGGAGCGCGCCGGGAAGACCGGGGTGAGGTAGACGACGTCCACGCCGAGGTCGACGAGGTGGTCCAGGCGCTCGCGCACGCCGTCGAGGGTGCCGCCGAAGACCTGGACCGGGTTGGCGGCGCGCTCCAGCGACACCGGGTCCTCCCACCGCGCCGGGACCGCCCAGTCCGGAAGGTCGGTGCGCGGCCCCCCGGGGTCGCCGTCCGGCTCGACGCCGGCGTCGCGGGCGAAGCGGTCGGGGAAGATCTGGTAGACCACCGCCCGCTGCGCCCACTCCGGCGGCGCCGGGTGGGTCGTGATGCGGAAGTCGCTCGTGTCGGGCACGTCGCGCGGGTGCACCCCGGTGCCGTTGAGCCAGGCATACCCGTCGCCACCGGCTCCCTCGAGCAGGAAGCGGTAGTTCGTGACCGGGTTGTGGCAGGTGATCTCGGCCTGCCACCAGTCCTCGTGGTCGTCGGAGTGCACGACGCGGGCAGCGGTGAAGAACTGCTCGCCGTCCGGGGTGGTCCGGACGTGCACCGCCGAGACGCCGACGGCGCGCGGCACCCGCACCCGGACCGAGACCACCGATCCGGGCGCGGGAGACGCGTCGCTGACGTAGAGCGGCGACCCGTCGTGGTGGGGATCAGCCGCCTCGGTCACTTCACCGAGCCCGCCGTCATCCCGCCGATGAGCAGCCGCTGCAGGCTGAGGTAGACCAGCACCACCGGCAGCGAGGCCAGGAGAGCACCGGCCACGAACTGGCCGAAGTACTCGTTCTGATTGGCCTCGCGGGTGTTGTAGAGCCCGACCGCGAGGGTCTGGGTCTCGGCCTGGGTGAGGAAGATGCTCGCGAGGAGGAACTCACCCCACAGGCCGACGAAGGCCAGGATGCCCACGGTGGCCAGGACCGGCCGGACCAGCGGCAGGATGATGGTGAGGAAGACGCGGGCATGGCTGGCGCCGTCGATCTTGGCCGCCTCGTCCAGCTCCCGGGGGATGGTGTCGAAGTAGCCCTTGAAGAGCCAGATGTTGGAGCCCATCGCCCCACCCAGGTAGACCAGCAGCAGACCCCACAGGGTGTTGAGCCCGATCTGGGGGATGATCTCGCCGACGTTGGCGAAGGTGATGTAGAGCGCGATGAAGGCGAGCATCGCGGGGAACATCTGGACCAGCAGGATGAACAGCAGCCCGAACCGGCGACCGGTCCACCGGAGCCGGGAGAAGGCATACGCCGCGGCGGCCCCCAGCACGAGCGTGGCGAGCGTGGCGACACCGCAGATGATGAGCGAGTTGCGGTACCACGCCCAGTACGGGCGCGCGCCGTCGTTGAAGAGGTCGTTGAAGTTGTCCAGGCCAGGCCGGGTGGGCAGTAGCCCTGAGGTCGACAGCGTGCCGGCGTTGTTGAAGGCCGAGGACACGATGAAGATGATCGGGAAGAGCGCGAAGGCCAGGCAGAGGAGCGCGAGCGCGTGCCTCCACCAGACCGCCCGGAAGGACGTGCGGCGCGACTTGGTCGTCACGGTGTAGACGTCGGACGCCTTGGTGTCGAGCCGGCCGTCGCGCGCCTTGTCGCTGCCGTGCGCGTCGACCGCGCCCATGGTCGTGTTGGTGGGGTCCTGAGGAGAAGTCATGTCAGTTCACGTCCTCGAGCGCGGCGGTCTGGCGGAATCCGAAGTAGCTGACGATCGCCACCAGGAAGAAGATGATGACCGAGATGGCGGAGGCGAAGCCGAAGCTCGGCGTCGCACCGCCCAGGGCCAACCGGTAGGCGAGGCTGATGAGCAGGTCGGTGGACCCGATCGAGCTCTGGCCCCCCACGAAGGGTCCGCCCTCGGTGAGCAACCAGATGAGGGAGAAGTTGTTGAAGTTGAAGGCGAAGGACGCGATCATCAGCGGCCCGACAGCGACGAGGAGCAGCGGCATGATCACCCGCCGGATCGTGGTGAACGCCCCGGCCCCGTCGATCTGGGCGGCCTCCTTGACGTCGCTCGGGATCGCCTGGAGCGCGCCGGTGCAGACGATGAACCAGTAGGGGAAGCCCAGCCAGAGGTTGGTGATGAGCACCGAGGCCCGGGCCCACCACGCGTTGCCGGTCCAGTTGATGTCGAGCCCGAAGAGGTTGTTGATCAAGCCGAAGTCGGGGTTGAACATCGAGGCCCAGACCAGCGCCGTCACGTAGATCGGGAGCGCGTAGGGAAGGATCAGCAGCGAGCGGTAGATCCCCTTGCCCTTGAGCCGGTCGTCGTTCATGAGGATGGCGATGGCCATGCCCAGGATGAACGTCGCGAAGACGGTGAAGGCGGCGAAGAAGACATTCCACACGAAGACCTTGGTCAGGCCCTCGCGCAAGGTCGCGTTGGTGAAGGCGCTCGTGTAGTTCTCGAAGCCGACGAACTCGCGCCAGCCCTGCGGCAGCGCGGCGCCCTCGCCGCTCTCCGGGACGAAGTTGGCGTCCTCGGCGACGTAGACGGTGCCCGTCACCGTGTCGGTGATGGTGTCGGCCGCCTCGTCGTAGACCTTGGTGGGTGTCCCGATGAAGGCCTCGGACAGACCCACCTGGCGGATGCCGGCCGTCTGCTCGCCCGCGTCGTTGAAGACGGGCACCCCGAAGTCGGCGAGGTCGTCGGACCGCTCGTTGACCTCCTGCGGGGTCAGCGTCGTCCACCCCTCGGCGGAGGTGATCCGACCGGTCGGGCCGGCCTCGACCCCCTCGGCCGGCAGCTCCTCCAGGCCATCCAGGTTGCCGACGAAGTAGGCACCCTCGGCGTCGGTCAGCAAGTAGGCGAGGTCGCCGGTGGCCGCGTCGGTGCCCTCCGGGACGGCGATGTTGAGCGCGTAGCGCGAAGAGCCATCGACCTCGCGGACCGAGTTGGCCGTGATGGAGGCGATCGCCTCCTCCTTGGAGCTGATGTGCCCGTCACCGAAGTTGGTGAAGGAGATCTGCACCGTGTAGACCAGCGGCCAGATCTGCAGCAGGAGCATGAGCAGCACACCCGGGAAGAGGTACTTCGCCGGGACCGCCCGCTTCGTCGCATACACCGCCAGGACGCACAGTCCGATGAAGGCGACGAGGGAGACCATGAGCCAGTGGCCGGCCTCGATGATCTGCTGGGCCATCCAGCCCAGCACGACCAGACTCAGCAGGATCAGGCCCCACTTGACGATCTGGACCCACAGCGGGGTCCGGGAGCTGAACTCGAGGTGCTCGCCGCTCGGTTCGAGGTTGTCGATCGCGGCGTCGACCTCGCGGCTCGTGGTGTCGGACATCATCGTCTCTTTCTTGCTGCGGCTCCCGGCCTCGCGGCCGGCTCGTCAAAGGGTGCTGGTGACGGGGTATGCCGGGGGTGGCGACGTCGCGCGACGTCCCCCAGGACGGACGTGGGGGTGCCGAGGCCCCCGGTTCTCGGCATACCGCGCAGTGCTGCGGTTGGGGTGCCCCGGCCCGGCGGCAGGTGGGTCTGACCGCCGGGCCGGGACGAAGAGCGGAGGGTCAGCGGCCGATGTTGGCCACGATCTCCTCCTGCGCGGACGCCAGGCGGTCAGCCGGGGCGTCGCCGGAGACGATGTCGGCGGTGGCCTGGCCCAGGGGCTGCCACACGGCGTTCATCGCCGGGATGTTCGGCATCGGCGAGGCACCCTCGCCGGCCGCGGCCCAGGCCTCGATGTCCTCGTCCTCGGCGGACACGGTGTCCAGGGCCGACTGCAGGGCCGGGGGCCGCTGGCCCGCCTCGAAGAGCGCGAGCTGCATGTCCTCGGTGGTGACGTAGGTGTTGACGAACTCCTGCGCCAGGGTCGGGTTCTGCGCACCTGAGGCGACGTAGAACATCTGAACCCCGAGGAAGGGCACCGGCTCGCCGCCGTCCTCGAACGCCGGGATCGGGTCGATGGCGTACTCGATGTCGGCGCCCTCGACGTTGGGGATGGTCCACGGACCGGCGATCATGTACGGCGTGCGGCCCTCGGCGAACAGCGACTCCATGGTCGGGAAGTCGATGTTGACGTTGAGCGCGTTCTCCTCGGCCAGCCACGCCATCTTCTCGGCGCCCTGGATGGTCTCCTCGGAGTCGATGATGACGTTCTGGGCGTCCCAGCCGCCGTCGTCGTTGGTGCCGAAGATGCCGCCGCCGTAGGCGGACAGGTAGGGGTAGGCGTGGTAGGCGTCGCCGACCGAGGACACGACGGTGACCATCGGCTGGTCCGCGTCACCGGCGTCGACCAGCTCCTGGCCGGTGGAGACGAGCTCCTCCATGGTGGCCGGGGCGTCGGGGGCGAGCGCGGTGTTGCGGATGAGGCCGAGCGACTCGGTGGCATAGGGGACGCCGTAGATCTGGCCGTCGTACTGCGTGGCCGCGAGGGACTCCTCGGTGAACAGGCCCTGGGTGTCGGACGACATCTGGACCGGCTCGACGATGCCGTTCTGGACGAACTCGCCCAGCCAGTCGTGGGCGCCGACGACGATGTCCGGGCCCTGGTCGACGTTGGCGGCGTCCTTGAACTGCTGGCGGACGTCGGTGGCGACCTGCACCTGCGTGGTGATGCCGTACTCCTCGCCGAACTGCTCGGCCCACTCGGTCAGGATCGGGGCGCGGACATCGTCGGACCAGATGACGAGCTCGGCGTTCTCGTCGCGGACGGGGGCCTCGGTGGAGGCGGCGTCGTCGCCGGCGGCCTCCTCGTCCTCGGCCGCCGCGTCGTCGCCCGAGCTCTCCTCGGCGTTCGCGCCGGAGTCGGTGTTCTCCTCGCCCGACTCGCCGCCGCAGGCGGACAGCAGCAGCGCCGCCGCGCTGGTGATGGCTACAGCACCGGTGGTGCGCTTCATGGTTCTCCTTCGAACAGTGGTGAGGTCACCGGCCCCGCGCTGCCCGAGAGCGGCGACGGTGCCGCGGTTGCCGTCACGGAAGGTGATCTCCGACAACCGGTGACGCCAGTATGCAAGAACCCCGCTAGCAGTGCAAGAACTTGCAGGAAAGTGGTCGGTCACGATCTGCTAACGTGACGCCCGTCACCGGCAACGGCGCCTTTGACGGCATACCACCGCCACCCTCGCCGCCCGGAGATGACCTCGCGTCAACCGGCGCCGGGTCAGTCCTTTACGACGGATCGTCCGGCACGTACCTGCCGGTGAAGGAGAAGCATCATGGCAACGGTGACCTATGACAAGGCCACACGCATCTACCCGGGGGCGGACACCCCCTCCGTGGACGAGCTGGAGATCGAGATCGCCGACGGCGAGTTCCTCGTCCTCGTCGGCCCTTCCGGCTGCGGCAAGTCCACCTCCCTGCGCATGCTCGCCGGGCTGGAGGAGGTGAACGGCGGTCGCATCCTCATCGGCGACAAGGACGTCACCCACATGCCGCCCAAGGACCGCGACGTCGCGATGGTCTTCCAGAACTACGCGCTCTACCCGCACATGACGGTCGCCGACAACATGGGCTTCGCGCTCAAGATCGCCGGCAAGTCCAAGACCGAGATCCGTGAGCGGGTCGAGGAGGCCGCCAAGATCCTGGACCTGACGCAGTACCTCGAGCGCAAGCCCAAGGCGCTCTCCGGTGGTCAGCGTCAGCGCGTCGCGATGGGCCGCGCGATCGTCCGGCAGCCGCAGGTCTTCCTCATGGACGAGCCGCTGTCGAACCTCGACGCCAAGCTGCGCGTGCAGACCCGCACCCAGATCGCCTCGCTACAGCGCCGCCTCGGCGTCACCACCGTCTACGTCACCCACGACCAGGTCGAGGCCATGACGATGGGCGACCGCGTGGCGGTCCTCAAGGACGGCATCCTGCAGCAGTGCGACAGCCCGCGGCACATGTACGACCACCCGAACAACGTCTTCGTCGCCGGCTTCATCGGCTCCCCGGCCATGAACCTCATGACCGTGCCGGTCGCCGACGGCGGCATCAAGCTCGGTGACTACGTCCACCCGGTCGACCGCGAGGTGCTCTCCAAGGCCGGCAGCGAGCTGGTGCTCGGTGTCCGTCCCGAGGACGTCGACCTGTCCGACTCCGGCCGCGGTCTGCCGATCGAGATCGACGTCGTCGAGGAGCTCGGCGCGGACGCCTACGTCTACGGCGAGCTGCCCGGCGCCGACGCGACCGACAAGCCGTTCATCGCGCGCGTCGACGGTCGCACCCCGCCGAAGAAGGGCGAGATCGTGCACTTCACCCCCAAGGGCGACCACGTGCACCTCTTCAACGCCGAGTCCGGCGAGCGCATCAGCAGCTGAGCAACCCCGAGAAGCGCGCCTCGCGCCGCACGGGCGCGAGGCGCGCTGACGGCATACCGCGCACGAGGCCGCCTGTCCCACCCGGGGCAGGCGGCCTCGCCGCGTCCGCCCCTCCCCCACCGAGCGCCGCATGGTTGCCCCAGCTCCCACCGAGCGCCGCGAAGGGCGGCCGTCATCCACACCGTTCACCGCTGCGCGCACCTGTCCACAGATTCGACCCCCGGCCATTCAGCGGTGGGTGAGGCGGGAGGGCGAGTTCCGCAAGCTCCCCCTGGTCCCTCGACCCAGAGTGACACCCGGGTGAGTCCAGGAGGTCCACGCAACCATTCACGACGCTCGGTGGGCCCCAGGGCGACCACTCACGACGCTCGGTGGGCCCCAGGGCAACCATTCACGACGCTCGGTGGGGTCGGGACCGGGCCTGGCGTCGCTACGCTTCAGGTATGCCGCTCGACATCAGCGCGATCAAGCCGGACCCGGCGATGCTCGACCTGCCGTGGGAGGTGCCGCTCGAGGAGTGGCCGGAGAGCCACCTGGCCACGCTCCCCCGCGGGATCTCGCGCCACGTCGTGCGTTTCGTGCGGCTGGGCGGCAAGGTGCTGGCGGTCAAAGAGATCGCCGAGCCGCTGGCCCGGCGCGAGTTCCGCACCCTGCGCAGCCTGCGGCGGCTCGACCTGCCCAGCGTCAAGCCGCTGGCCGTCGTGGCCCGCCGCACCGACGCCGACGGCCAGCCGCTGGACGCCTGCCTCGTCACCCAGCACCTCAAGTTCTCACTGCCCTACCGCGCCGTCTTCAGCCAGCGGATGCGCCCCGACACCGCGCGCCGCACCCTCGACGCGCTGGCCGTGCTCCTCGTCCGGCTCCACCTGGCCGGCTGCTTCTGGGGCGATGTGTCGCTGTCCAACACCCTCTTCCGCCGCGACGCCGGCGACTTCGCGGCCTACCTCGTCGACGCCGAGACAGCCGAGATCCACCCCGAGCTGTCCCGCGGCCAGCGCGAGCACGACCTCTTCGTCGCACACGGCAACATCGCCGGCGAGCTCATGGACCTCGAGGCCGCGGGCTCGCTCGACGAGGGCGAGGACCCGATCGAGATCGCCAACCGGATCATGCACCGCTACGAGCTGCTCTGGGACGAGCTCACCGGCGAGGAGCGCTTCGAGCGCGGCGACCGCTGGCGGGTGGACGAGCGGATGCGCCGTCTCAACAACCTCGGCTTCGACGTCGACGAGCTGGAGATGACGACCGACTTCGACGGGGCATACATCCGCATCCAGCCCAAGGTCGTCGACGCCGGCCACCACTCCCGCCGCCTCATGCGCCTCACCGGCCTCGACGTCGAGGAGAACCAGGCCCGCCGGCTGCTCAACGACCTCGACGCCTACCGCGCCGGCACCGACCGGCAGGACGACGACGAGGAGCTCGTCGCGCACGACTGGCTCTCCCGGATCTACGAGCCGATCACCCGCTCGGTCCCCCGCGAGCTGCGCTCCAAGCTGGAGCCGGCAGAGCTCTTCCACGAGATCCTCGAGCACCGGTGGTACCTCTCCGAGCGGCGCGGCCACGACATCCCCATCGAGGACACCGTCGAGGACTACGTCGCGACCGTCCTCCCGACCAAGCCAGACGAGATCTCGGTGCTCGGCGTCGACACCGAGGAGATCCCGATCCGGGCCCGGATCTCCTCCTGACCTGCTCAGGTATGCCGGACCGAGCGCGGGACACGGGCTGCCCGGTCAACCACCGCGACGCTCGGTGGGTTCAGAAGCAACCACTCACGGCGCTCGGTGGGGGGTAGGAACAACCATTCGCGACGCTCGGTCGTGAGAGGAGAGTCAGCGGCTGGCGCGGCTGGTGCAGCGTCGCGCGTGCTCAGCCCCGGGCGCGCAGGCTGGCGATCTCGTAGAGCGTCACCGCGGTGGCGATGCCGGCGTTGAGCGACTCCGTGACCGCCGCCATGGGGATCGACACGACCTGGTCGCAGGTCTCGCGGACCAGCCGTGACAGGCCCTTGCCCTCCGATCCCACGACGACCACGAGCGGCTGGTCGGCCAGCTCGAGCCCGGGCAGCGAGACGTCGCCGTCGGCGTCGAGCCCGACGACGAAGAAGCCGGCCTTGCGGTAGGCCTCCAGCGCCCGGGTGAGGTTGGTCGCCTGGGCGACGGGGATGCGGGCCGCCGCGCCGGCGGACGTCTTCCACGCCGCGGCCGTCATCCCGGCCGAGCGCCGCGCCGGCACGAGGACCCCGTGGGCGCCGAAGGCACCGGCCGAGCGGACGATCGCCCCCAGGTTGCGCGGGTCGGTGATCCCGTCGAGCGCCACCACCAGCGGCGTGCCCGGCAGCTGCTGGGCGAGCAGGTCGTCGGGGTGGGCGTAGTCGTAGGGCGGCACCGTCAGGGCCAGCCCCTGGTGCACGGCGCCGTCGGTCATCCGGTCCAGCTCGCCGCGCGGCGACTCCATGACGGCGATGCCGGCCGCGGTCGCCAGGGCGATGCTCTCCTTGACCCGGTCGTCGGACTCCATCCGGGTGCCGACGTGCAGCGCGGTGCCGGGGACGCCGGTGCGCAGCGCCTCGAGCACGCTGTTGCGCCCCGCGACCACCTCGGTCGAGCCCTTGGCCCGGCGACCGCCCGAGCCGCCGCGACCTGCTCCGCCACCACGGGCGGCGCTGGCCTTGTCCGCCTGCGCGGTCCGTCGCGCCGCGGGGTGCCCGGTGCGGTCCTCGGCCCGCGGCGTCGGGCCCTTGCCCTTGAGCTGCTTGCGGCGCTGGCCGCCGGAGCCGACGACCATGCCCTTCTTGTTGGTGGTGCGCGCCGCGCGGCGCCGCTGGTTGCCTGCCATGTCCCTTTCCTTCAGCGCAGCGCCCAGCGGGCCCCGGCCGGTGTGTCCTCGATGACCACGCCGAGCGCGGTCAGCTGGTCGCGGATGGCGTCCGCGGTCGCGAAGTCCTTGTCCGCCCGGGCCTGGGCCCGCGCGTCGAGCCGGTCCTGGACCAGCGCCGCGAGCACCTCGCCGCCACGGCCCTGCCCACCGTCAGCAGCCCCGCCCCAGCCCGGGTCGAGCGGGTTGGCGCCGAGCACGTCGAGCATGGCCACGACCTGGAGCACGGTATGCCGCAGCCCGCCGTCCGTGATCGCGTCGCCGCCGCCCTCGAGCAGCCGGTTGCCCTCGCGCACCGAACCGAAGATCACGGCCAGCCCCTCGGAGACGTTGACGTCGTCGTCCAGGGCCGCGCGGAAAGCCCCGGGGAAGACCTCGTCGGCGGGCAGCACCGCGGCGGCGTCGACGACCTCGCCCGCCGAGAGCCCCAGCGCCCCCAGCGCCCGCTCCAGGAAGCCCTCGATCCGCTCCACCGAGGCGGCCGCCTCCGCCAGCGAGCCCTCGGCATACTCGATGACCGAGCGGTAGTGCACGGCCCCGAGGTAGAAGCGCAGCACGAGCGGCCGCACCGTCTTCGTCAGCTCGGTGACGGCCAGCGCGTTGCCGAGCGACTTGCCCATCTTGGCGCCCTTGACCGTGACCCAGGCGTTGTGCAGCCAGAAGTTCGCGAAGTCGAGGCCGGCCGCGCGGGACTGGGCCTGCTCGTTCTCGTGGTGGGGGAAGCGCAGGTCGACGCCGCCACCGTGGATGTCGAAGGCGTCGCCGAGGTACTTGCGCGCCATCGCCGAGCACTCCAGGTGCCAACCGGGGCGGCCCTCGCCGTAGGGCGTCGGCCAGCTCGCCGTCGCCGGCTCGCCCTCCTTGTGCCCCTTCCACAGCGCGAAGTCGCGGGGGTCGCGCTTGCCGCGCGGGTCCGCGTCACCGGCCGGTTCCATGTCGGCCAGCCGCTGCCGGGTCAGCGAGCCGTAGTCCGGCCAGGAGTTGACGTCGAAGTAGACGTCGCCGGATCCGTCCTGCGCGGCATAGGCGTGGCCCTTCTCGACGAGGGTGTCGATGAGCGCCACCTGCTCGGTGATGTGCCCCGTCGCCCGCGGCTCGTAGGTGGCCGGGAGGACGCCGAGAAGATCGAGCGCGTGGCTCGTCTCGCGCTCGTGGGCATACGACCAGGCCCACCACGGGCGGTCCGCCGCGTCCGCCTTGGTGAGGATCTTGTCGTCGATGTCGGTGACGTTGCGCACGAGGGTGACGTCGTAGCCGTGCCCACGCGCGAGCCACCGCCGCAGGATGTCGAAGGCGACGGCGAAGCGCACGTGCCCGATGTGCGGGCTGCCCTGCGTCGTCAGCCCGCAGATGTAGATGCCGACCCTGCCGTCCTGCAGCGGCACGAACGGCCGCAGCTCCCGGGTGGCGGTGTCGAACAGGTGCAGGCTCACAAGGGTCAAGGTTACGGGCTGGACCGGGGTATGCCCGCCTCCCGTCACCGCGCCGCCCTCCCCCCGGGGGTGAAGGCCGATCTCCTTCCCCCGCCCGATGCCCGGGTGCCGGCCTCCGGCCTAGCGTCGGGTCATGCTCATCGCCGGGGAGTTCCTGCTCGCCACCCGTGCCGACGACGGCCTGGACCGCGTCGGCCATGCCGATCTCGTCGTCGCCGGCGACGGCGGCGGAGGCTCCTGAGCCGACCGCAGGTCGCCGGGCCGGCCCTATGCTCCTGGCATGGCCTGGTCCCGGGTGCCGGTCGGGGACGTCAGCCTCGAGGTCGACGCCCTCGGCCGCGGCGAGCCGGTGCTGTGGCTGCAGACCGCGCTGCTCGCCGACGAGCTGGTTCCCTGCGCCCGCCGCGTCGCCGCGACCGGCCGGTATGCCTGCCTCGTCCAGCACCGGCGCGGCTACGCCAGGAGCGACCTGGCGACGCCTCCCGGCTCGATCGAGCGGGACGCCGAAGACGCGGTGGGGCTGCTCGACGCCCTCGGGACCGCGCGCGCCCACGTCGTGGGGCTGTCCTACGCCGGGGCGGTGGCGCTGCGGCTCGCGGCTGACCACCCCGACCGGGTGGTCACCCTCACCTTGGTCGAGCCGCCGCCGGTGCACGTCGCGGCCGGGCCCGACTTCGTCGCCGCCAACCGGGACCTGCTCGCCCGCTCGCGGCGAGAGGGGCCGGTCGCCACGGTCAAGGGCTTCCTCACGATGCTCTCCGGACCCGGGTGGGAAGAGGCCTACGAGGCGCTGCTCCCCGGCGCCCCGAGCCGGCTGCGGCGCGACGCCGCGACCTTCCTCGAGGTGGACGTGCCCGCGTTGCTGGCGTGGCGTTTCGGCGCTGACGACGCGGCGCGCATCACCGCCCCGGTGCTCTCCGTCGGCGGGGCGGAGAGCGGCCCGTGGTTCGCCCAGGTCCGCGACTGGGTCCGCGCGATCCTCCCGCACGCGGACGAGCACGTCATCCTCGGCGCGGGGCACGACCTGGCCCTCACGCACGCCGACGAGATGGCCGCTGCCGTCGCGGCCTTCCTCGACGCCCACCCGCTGGAGGTCGGCGGCGCACCGTAAGGTCGGGGCATGCCGATCGTCCACGAGAACGACCGCTGCCGCCTCACCACCCTCACCCCGCACCTGCTGCGCGTCGAGTGGTGCCCGATGGGCACCTTCACCGACGCCCCCACCCAGGTCGTCCTCGACCGCGACCTGCCCGCCGGCCGCGGGCTGGCGCCGCAGGTCGAGCCCTGGCGTGAGGGGGTCCGCGTCGTCACCGACGGCTTCGAGCTGCGCTACGACGGCGGCCCACCCTCGCCGCACGGGCTGAGCGTGCAGGTCCGCGGCGGGGTCACGTCATACCACTCCACCTGGCGCTTCGGGGAGCCGGTCGAGGACCCGCTGCCCGGCACCACGCGCACGCTCGACGGCGTCGACGGGCGGACCCCGCTCGAGCCCTCGATCCTGTCCCGCGGCGGCTACGGCGTGCTCGACGACTCCGCCTCGCTGGTCCGCACCGGGCCCGAGCTCACCGACCTCGCGCCGCGCGAGTCCGGCGCGATCGACCTCTACGTCTTCGCCCACGGCCTCGACTACCGCGCAGCGCTGCGCGACTTCCACGCGCTGACCGGGCCGGTCCCGCGGGTGCCGCGCTTCGTGCTCGGCAACTGGTGGAGCCGCTACCACCCCTACTCCGCGCAGGAGTATGCCTCGCTGCTCGACCGCTTCGCCGCCGACCGTGTCCCGTTCTCCGTCGCGGTCATCGACATGGACTGGCACCTGGTCGACATCGACCCGGCGCTCGGCAGCGGGTGGACCGGCTACACCTGGAACCGCGACCTCTTCCCCGACCCCACCGCCTTCCTCGCCGACCTGCACGAGCGCGGCCTCGTGGTCACCCTCAACGACCACCCGGCGGACGGGGTCCGGGCGCACGAGGAGGCATACCCGCGCATGGCCCGGGCGATGGGGGTCGACCCGGCCTCGGGCGACCCGGTCGAGTTCGACCCGGCCTCGCCCGACTTCTGGCGCGCCTTCTTCGAGCACGTGGCCGGCCCGCTGACCGAGCAGGGCGTCGACTTCTGGTGGATCGACTGGCAGCAGGGCACACACAGTGCGGTGCCGGGGCTGGACCCGCTGTGGATCCTCAACGAGCGACACCTCGCGCAGCAGCGCGCGGACGGCCGGCGGCCGCTGATCTTCTCGCGGTATGCCGGTCCCGGCAGCCACCGCACGCCGATCGGCTTCAGCGGCGACACGGTCATCAGCTGGGCGTCGCTGGCCTTCCAGCCGGAGTTCACCGCGAGCGCGGCCAACATCGGCTACGGCTGGTGGAGCCACGACATCGGCGGCCACTGGCACGGCGCCAAGGACGTCGAGCTCGCGGTGCGCTGGGTGCAGCTCGGGGTGTGGTCGCCGGTGAACCGGCTGCACGCGAGCGCCAGCCCGTTCCAGGGCAAGGAGCCGTGGCGCTTCGGACCCGAGGGCGAGCGGCTCATGGGCGAGGCGCTGCGGCTGCGGCACCGGCTGCTGCCCTACCTCGCGACGATGGCCGAGCGCACCGCCACAGACGGCATCTCGCTGGTGGAGCCGGTCTACCACCGCCACCCGGGCCGGGACGAGGCGTATGCCCACCGCACCAGCTTCTTCTTCGGCGCGGACCTGCTGTGCGCGCCGGTGGTGACGCCGCGGCTGGCGGGCGTCGGGCTCGCGGCGACGACCCTGTGGCTGCCGCCCGGTAACTGGTTCGATGTGCAGACGCACCGGCGCTACGCCGCCGGGGAGCACGGGCGGACGATCACGGCATACCGCGACCTGGCGCACACGCCGGTCTTCGCCCGGGCGGGGACCGTGCTCCCGCTGACCGCGGCCGACGAGGTCGGCAGCGGGGTGGCGCTGCCGCGGACGGTCGAGGTGACCGTCTTCCCCGGCGCCGACGGGGAGCACGTGCTCATCGAGGACGACGACGGCCCGGAGGAGACCCGGCGGGTCGCGCGGACGCCGCTGCGCTGGGACGACGCCGCCTCGCGGCTGGTGGTCGGGCCGGTCGAGGGCGAGGCCACGGTGCTGCCGGAGGGGCGGGCCTTCGCGGTGCGCGTGGCCGGGGCGGACCCCGAGCCGGTGCTCGTGCGGCCGGGGAGCGAGGCGGTGGCCGTCGACCTGCCCCGTCCCGGCGCGCCCGACGTGCTCGGCGAGTGCTTCGCGCTGCTCGACGCGGCCGAGGTCGGGCACCACGCCAAGGAGCGGGCCTGGGCCGTCCTGCAGCGCGGGCTGGGCGAGGGTGGCGGTGGTCCCGCCCGGGTCGCCGACGAGTTGCGCTCGACCGACCTCGACGACGCGCTCGTCGGGGCGCTGACCGAGATCGTGACCGCGAGCTAGCAGGCCGGCTCTCGGCTCTGGCCGACTATGCGCCTGTCGCCCGCGACTCGCCGCGGTGTCACCGCCACATCTGCTGCAGCTCAGGTACAGCGGCTGGCAACACGCTCTCCAGGGCGTGCTCAGTGCCATCCTCGGTGGCGACCACAACCACACTGCCGACGCCCCGGCGCACCCGGATATCAGCGACCTGGTTCCAGGGCAGGTCGAACGACCGTGAGCGCAGCAGCGGCTCGTGGTGACGCAGGCCTTGCTCGTCGGCCTCGGTGCAACGAGCGTGGAAGCTCCACAACACCAATGCCATGAGAATCACGTTGACAGGCATGACCACCAGCAGAAACACCGACCACGGTTCCCACCCGGACCGCCACCCACCGATCATGAGGAGCACGAGCGCCACCACCTGCAGGCCGACGCTGAGTCCGCCCACCAGCATGACCAGGCGTGGCACGTTGCGCCATACCCGCGTTCCCGCCTGCTCCATCGCGCCAGACTAGGGCAGCTTCAGGTCGCGCCGGCTGACGAGGGCACCGAGATCCGCCGCAGGCTCGCCCGCTCGAGCAGGCCCCAGACCGAGCTGGTGACGAGGTAGACCCCGGCCGCCAGCGGTAGCACGGCAACTGCCGCGACGGTGAAGAACGACATCAGCGGCAGCACCCGGGTCATCTGCTCCATCGAGTCCTGCACGGCCCGCTGGGTGTCGGTCAGCCGGTCGCGGGCCCCGGGGTCGAGCCGCGTGGTGAGCTCGCGGTCCTGCGCCAGGTGCCGCCGCATCTGCCGGGCTGCGACGGCCGCCACGACGAGGGTGAGGCCCATGAGCGACAGGAACACCCACAGGTGCCCGGCCCCGGCGGACGTGAGGTGCTCCGACAGCGGCACCCCGAGGAAGGTGTGACCGAGCAGCAGGTTCTCCTCGCCGGCGATCTGCGGCGCGGTGAAGAGGCGGTAGATCATCGCCAGCACCGGGATCTGGACGAGGATCGGCAGGCACCCGGGCAGCGGCGAGACACCCTCCTCGCGGTGCAGGTCCATCATGGCCTGCTGCATCGCGCGCTGGTCGTGACGGTGCCGCTCGCGCAGCTCCGCCAGGCGTGGCTGCAGCTCGCGCCGGCGGGCGGTGCCACGGGCGGTGCCCCGGTTGAGCGGGTGCAGCACGAGCCGGACCACGAGGGTCACGGCGACGACGACCAGCGCGGGCGGTAGCCACGGGTCGAGGAGGGCGAGCAGGTCGTGGACGTGGACGAGGACGGGGTCGAGGAAGGCGAACATCGCGGGCGCTCCTGGAGCTGGGGGCATACCGCCGACACGGGGGTATGCCGTGGGCTGGGTGGGTCCTCTGCCGACCCGGCCCGTCCCCGAGCGTGCGCGAGGAAGGGTGGTCGGCTCAGCCCGGACCAGGAGCGCGAGGACGTGCCCGACCCGGCCGGTCGGGGTCGCTCGAGCGCACGCCGTGCGCCCGGCACACCTCGCTGCGGTGCTGCGCCGAGACCACCCCGGCCCGCAACGGCTGCACCAGGTGCGAGGCGCCGAGCAGGCATACCCCGGCCAGCGCCAGGGTCAGCAGGAGGTGGTCCGGCGAGGAGAGGCTCGAGGCCAGCGCCACAAGGGTGAGCAGCGACAGCACGAAGCCCAGGAGGGGCAGCTGCTCGATCCGGCTCACGGTCGCCAGCCTACTCCGCCGCCGACGACGACGCCGGGCGCTCAGTGCCCCCGGTCGATCCACTCCTGCCGGTGCGGCGCCTCCGCCCCGATGGTGGTCGTGCCGCCGTGGCCGGTGTAGACCGTGGTGTCCTCGGGCAGCGTCAGCAGCCGCTCGGTGATCGACTCGACGATGACGTCGAAGTCGCTGAACGACCGGCCGGTCGCCCCCGGCCCACCCTCGAAGAGCGTGTCGCCGGAGAAGACCACGCCGAGCTCCGGGACGTGGAAGCAGCAGGCACCCGGGGCGTGGCCCGGGGTGTGCAGCACCTCGACGGTGACCCCGGCGACCTCGATCCGTTGCCCGTCGGCGAGGTCTTCGTCCCAGCGGGCGTCGGGGTGGGTGAGCTCCCAGACCGGCGCCTCGTCGGGGTGCAGGTGGAGCGGGGCGCCGACCCGCTCGCGCAGGTCGAGCGCGGCGTCCACGTGGTCGCTGTGCGCGTGGGTGAGCAGGATGGCCCGCACCTGCCGGTCGCCGACGACCGCGGCGATCGCGGCGGCGTCGTGCGGCGCGTCGATGACGACGCACTCGGTGTCGTCACCGAGCACCCACACGTTGTTGTCGACGTCCCACGAGCCGCCGTCCAGCTCGAAGGTGCCGCTGGTCGTCGCGTGGTCGATGCGCGCGCTCATGCGTGGCTCCCCCCGGTGGCGCCGACCTCGTCGCCCGCGGCGGCCTCGTCGAGGACCACGACCGAGCGCAGCACGTCACCGCGGTGCATCTTGGCGAAGGCGGACTCGACGTCGCCGATGCCGATCGTCTCGGTGACGAAGGCGTCGAGGTCGAAGCGTCCCTGGCGGTAGAGGTCGATGAGCATGGGGAAGTCACGGCTCGGCAGGCAGTCGCCGTACCAGCTCGACTTCAGCGCGCCGCCCCGCCCGAACACGTCGATGAGCGGCAGCGTGACCTCCATCTCCGGGGTGGGGACACCGACGAGCACCACGGTGCCGGCCAGGTCGCGGGCGTAGAACGCCTGCCGGTAGGTCTCCGGGCGCCCCACGGCCTCGACGACGACATCGGCGCCGTTGCCGCCGGTGAGCTCCTGGATCGCCTCGACCGCGTCCTGGTCCTTGCTGTTGACGGTATGCGTCGCGCCGAACCCTCGGGCGGTCTCGAGCTTGCGGTCGTCCACGTCGACGGCGATGACGGTCGTGGCTCCCGCGAGCGCCGCCCCCGCGATCGCCGCGTCACCCACGCCACCGCACCCGATGACGGCGACCGAGTCGCCGCGGGTCACGCCGCCGGTGTTGACCGCCGCGCCGACGCCGGCCATGACCCCGCAGCCGAGCAGGCCGGCCGCGACCGCCGATGCCTCCCGGTCGACCTTGGTGCACTGGCCGGCGTGCACCAGAGTCTTCTCCGCGAAGGCGCCGATGCCGAGGGCCGGGCTCAGCTCGGTGCCGGCCATCTCGTCGCCCTCGGCCAGCGTCATCTTCTGGCTCGCGTTGTGCGTGGCGAAGCAGTACCACGGCTTCCCCTTGGCGCACGCCCGGCACTGGCCGCAGACCGCGCGCCAGTTGAGGATGACGAAGTCCCCCGGCTCCACCTCGGTGACGCCCTCGCCGACCGCCTCGACCGTGCCGGCCGCCTCGTGGCCGAGCAGGAACGGGAACTCGTCGTTGATGCCGCCCTCACGGTAGTGCAGGTCGGTGTGGCACACGCCGCACGCCTCGACCTTCACCACCGCCTCGCCCGGCCCGGGGTCGGGCACGACGATGTCGACGACCTCCACGTCGACGCCCTTGCTGCGGACGATGACGCCCTTGACGGTCTGCGGCACGGTGACTCCTCGGGGTTGGCGAAGCTGCTGGCGCCCACCGTATGCCGCGGCGCCCGCCCGTGCACCCGCGCCCCCCGGGGCCGACCACTCCGCGCACCCGCGTCACCCCCCAGCCCCACCCACCAGCCCCAGCCACCCAGCCGCCAGCCGCCAGCCACCAGCCGGCATACCTCGCCTGCCCGCCCCATCGCACCCTTGTGCGTCCGCTCGTGCGGATCTTGGTGTCCCAGGGGTGCTTCTGGGCACGCTCGTGTCGCACGATCCTGCACGAGTGCGCGCACAAGGGTGCTCTGTCCACAGGCCCGGAGCGGGCGCCGGGCCGTTCGCGCCACCCTGGGACGTATGCCCACGGACGAGCCCGCGTTCCCCACGATCCCCGGCCAGCAGGGGCTGGCGACCCATGCCCAGCTCCTGGACGCGGGGTGGACCACCCCACAGATCCGGCACCGGCGCTCGACGACGTGGCAGACCGCCTACCCCCAGGTCATCGCCGCCCACCGGGGCCCGCTCGACCCGCCGACCATGCTCGCTGCCGCAGCCCTCTGGGCCGGTGACCGTGCGGTGCTGACAGGGCTGATGGCGCTGCGCGAATGGGGCCTGACGACACCACACCCCCGACGCGCCTACTTCCTGGCGCCGGCGTCCGCGCGTAGCCGGCGGCACGGCGACCTCGAGGTCGTGCGGACCTCCCGCCCCGTCCCCGTGGCCAGGCGCCACGGCGTGGTCGCGATCACGGGCGCGGCACGCTCCCTGGCAGAGGCCTCGGCCCGCGAGCCCGTGTCTCCCGACGACCTCGAGGCCCTGGCGATCTCGATCCTGCAGCGCAGGCTGGCCACCCCGCACGAGCTCGACCTCGAGCTGTGGCACCGTCCGCGACGCGAGGTGGAGGCCGCACGTCGTGGGCTGGACGCCTTCCGGGACGGCGCCTGGTCGCGGCCCGAGGCGGCGCTGCGACAGGTCTGGGACGGCCGGCCGGACCTGCCGCCGCTCCAGACCAACATCGGCCTGGAACAGGTGTCGTCCGGCCAGTACCTCGGGTGCCCTGACGGCTACGCCGCGGCACTGGGATGGTGATCCAGGTCCACTCCCGGCAGCACCACCAGGGCATCGACGACCGCGGCGGCGACCGCTGGGCCCAGACCGTGGAGAAGGACGGCGCGATGGTCAGCGCCGGGCTGCGGGTGCTGGGGGTGACTCCGTGGACGCTCTACCGGCGACCGAGCAGCTTCCTGAGCCGGGTGGACGCCCTGGTCCGGCTCGGCCCGCCGGAGCCGCCGCCGCAGGTCCGCGTCGTCCCACCGCGCTGACCGCCGCCCCATCCCTACCCTGGTGCGCTGACGATGAACCCATACCTACCCTTGTGCATCGGCGTGCGTCCCACGCGTGCTCCTGGGCACGCCTGAGACACCAGCGCAGGCACAGCCAGCCGCACAAGCGTGCCGAGCGGCAGACCGCCGTCGACGGCATACAGTCTCCGGTGTGACCCAGGCTTCCCGCGGACCGGCGCGCGCGGCCGGCGGTGTGCTCGGGGAGCTGATGATCACCTCCGGGGCGTTGGTGCTGCTCTTCGCGATCTGGCAGTTCTGGTGGACCGACGTCGTCGCCGACGCCACGAGCGAGGACCGCGTGGCCGCGCTGCAGGAGTCCTTCGCCTCCGGGGCGGAGTACCCCGGCCCCGCGACCGACAGCGACAGCGACACCGAGACCGGCGAGAGCGACTCCGGGGGCGGCGGCGAGGACCTCGGCGACGCCGACCCCGACGAGGCAAGCGCCGGGGTGGGCCAGCAGAGACTCCGGCCGAGGGCGAGGACCTCGCACTGGTGCATCTGCCCACCGTCGGGGAGCTGCGCCCGGTCGCGCAGGGCGTCGCGCTGCCGATCCTCAACCTCGGGGTGCTCGGCCACTACCCGAGCACCGACCTGCCCGGCGAGGTCGGCAACTTCGCCGTCGCCGGGCACCGCACGACCTACGGCGCGCCGCTGTGGTCGATCGGCGAGCTGCGCCCCGGCGACCCGGTCGTCGTCGAGACGGCCGAGGGATGGCACGTGTATGACCTGGACCGCACCGAGATCATCGCGCCCACGCAGACCGAGGTCATCGCGGACGTGCCCGGCGAGCCGGGCGCGGAGCCCACGCAGGCGTGGATGGTGATGACCGCCTGCCACCCGAAGTTCAGCGCGGCGCAGCGGATCGCGGCCTTCGCGCTGCTCGACCGCTTCGTGCCGCGGGCCGACGGCCCTCCGCCCGAGGTCGGTGGTTGAGGTGTATGCCGCTCTCTGGCGCGCCCTGCCCGGCCCGGTCTGGGTCAGGCTGCTGCTCGCGCTCCTGGCGCTGGCCGCGGTCGTCGTCGTCTGCTTCACCTGGCTCTTCCCGCAGCTCGCGCCGCTCCTGCCGCTCAACGACCCGGACGTGCGGGGCTGACGTGGCGGGCTCGACGGTGGTCCTCCTGTGCGGTCCCGCAGGCTCCGGGAAGTCGACGTATGCCCGTGCCCTGGAGCGCGCGGGCGCCGTCCGGTTGTCCTACGACCAGGAGTACTGGGAGCGCGGCTACCGCGGTCCCCACCCCGTGCCGCACGAGCTCGCCCGCGAGGTCAAGGGGGCGCTCGACCGGCGCCTCGAGGACGCGCTGCACGCCGCGATCCCCGAGATCGTCCTGGACTACTCCTTCTCGACCCGAGCCATGCGCGAGGAGTACCGCGCGACCGCCGCCCGCTTCGGCGCCGCCACCCGGCTGGTCCACGTCACCGCACCGGTCGAGGTGCTCGTCCAGCGCGTGGCGGCCAGGTCCGGCGCCCACGCCGACGACGCAGTGCTCGACGGGGCGACGGTCCGGGCCTACACCGAGGGGTTCGAGGCGCCTGGCCCGGACGAGGAGCACGAGGTGGTCCGCACCGGCTGAGCCGGGAACCGGCAGACCGGACGTCCGGGCCGCCGCGCGACTGGGAGCCGGTTCGTCCGCTGCGAGCCGGCATGTCACCTGACAGCCTGTTCGAGGGGGCTCAGATGACATCGAGGCTGGTAGATGACGAGTCGGCTGCCGGTGGACGACGCGGCTCACAGAGACCCCCCCCCGGCCGCGCGTGAGTCCGCCGGCCGGTCAGCCCGGGACGACGAGAGCCGTCGCGAGGCAGGCCACACCCTCGCCGCGGCCGGTGAGCCCGAGCCCGTCGGTGGTGGTGGCGCTCACCGACACCGGCGCGCCACCCAGCGCGGCTGACATGGCGGCGGCCGCCTCCTCCCGGCGCGGCCCGACCTTGGGCCGGTTGCCGATCACCTGCACGGCGACGTTGCCGACGGCCCAGCCGTCCTGCTGCACGAGGCCGAGCACGTGCCCGAGCATCTGCCGCCCGCTCGCACCCGCCATCTCCGGCCGGCCGGTCCCGAAGACCGAGCCCAGGTCGCCCAGCCCGGCTGCCGAGAGCAGCGCGTCGCAGGCCGCATGCGCGGCGACGTCCCCGTCGGAGTGCCCCTCGATGCCCCGCTCCCCCGGCCATTCCAGGCAGGCGAGCCACAGGGTCCGGTCGTCGGCGGCATACCCGTGCACGTCCACCCCGATCCCGGTGCGCGGCAACGTGCTCATCGGCAGGCCTCCTCGATCGCCGCCACGGCGTCCGCCACGGGCGTGACCCCGGTGTCGATCCGCAGTTCGGCCCCGGGCCACGGCTCCCACTCGCGCTCTTGCACCTGCTCCCAGGTCGGCAGCCGGTGGCCCTCGATCTCGCCCGCCCGCCCCTCGACACGGGACCGGTGCACCCCCTGGTCGGCGCAGACCAGCTCCACCCGCACGAGCCGCGACCCCGCCTCCTTCGCCAAGGTCTCCCAGGCCGCCCGCGCCCGCGGCGCCGCGTTGACCAGGTCGGCGACCACCCCCAGCCCGACGCGCAGCTGGTCGGCCGCGAGGGCGAGCGTCGCGGCATACCCCTGCGCGCCCAGCTCCTCCTCGGGCAGACCACCCCGCACGAGCGACTGCTCCACCGTGTCCACCCGTAGGTGCGCCGCGCCCGTCCGGCGGCACAGCTCGCGCGCCAGCGTCGTCTTCCCCACCCCCGGCAGCCCGGACAGCACGACGAGGCACGGCTCCCGCGACGCCTCGCCTTCGTCGTCGACCCACGCCGCGGCGACCGCCAGGTCCTCGGGCGTGGTGACCTTCATCGCGCGGGCGTGCCCGGGGACGACCACGACGTGCCCCCCGGCGGCCTCGACCATGCCCGCGTCGTCGGTATGCCGCCCCTCACCGGCAGCGTGCGCGTGCGCCCGGTCCAGGGTCTCTCGCAGGAAGCCTTGCGGCGTCTGCACGGCGCGCAGGCCGGCGCGGTCCGGGGTGCCGGTCACGAGCTCGACGTCGCCGTGGTCGCGGACCGCCTTGACCGTGTCGGTCACCGGGAGCGCGGGCACGACGGCCGCGTGCCCGGCACGGACCGCGTGCACCACGCGGTCGAAGACCTCGGGAGGGGTGAAGGCACGGGCGGCGTCGTGCACCAGCACGATGCCGACGTCGCCGGGGAGGGCGCCGAGCCCGGCCCGCACGGAGGCGACCCGGTCCTCACCGCCGGCGACCACGTCCACGGTGACGTCGCCGGTCGGGACGTCCTGCAGCGCGGACCGCACCTGCGCCACACCGTCACCGTCGGGCGGCGCGACGACGACGAGGTGCCGCAGGACGGACGTGCGCAGGGCGCCCTCGAGCGCGCGGCAGACGAGCGGACGGGAGTCCGGGCGCGAGCCGACCGGCACGAGCGCCTTTGGTCGCCCCGCCCCGAGGCGGGCGCCCTGGCCGGCAGCGACCAGGACGAGCCCGACGTCAGGAGGCGAGGACCTCGTCGAGGGTGGCCTCCGCCGTGTCCTCGTTGGTCTTCTCGGCGAGCGCGAGCTCGCTGACGAGGATCTGGCGGGCCTTCGACAGCAGCCGCTTCTCCCCCGTGGACAGACCGCGGTCCTTCTCGCGGCGCCACAGGTCGCGGACGACCTCGGCCACCTTGATCACGTCACCGGAGGCGAGCTTCTCGAGGTTGGCCTTGTAGCGGCGCGACCAGTTGGTCGGCTCCTCGGTGTGCTCGGCCCGCAGCACCGCGAAGACCTTGTCCAGGCCCTCCTTGCCGACGACGTCGCGCACGCCGACCAGGTCGCAGTTGTCAGCGGGAACCTCGATCGTCAGGTCGCCCTGGGCCACCTTGAGCTTGAGGTAGAGCTTCTCCTCGCCCTTGATGGTTCGTGTCTTCATCTCTTCAATGAGAGCGGCCCCGTGGTGGGGGTAGACAACCGTCTCTCCGACCTTGAACGTCATCGTGGTAAAGCCCCTTTCGCGGACTCCCAGGATACCACGCACCCGGGCGGCGCAAGAATCATCCAGATGATATTTCCGCTGGTCAGGGGCTTGACAACGACCAATCTCTGTGCATCTGAGGGGTTGTGGGACACCCTCCGGGGTTGCCGCGAGCCGCCTCCAGAGGGTCCCGGCACACCTCTCTCCGAGCGGTGTCGTCGCAGGTGGCACGGCGCGCGGGGACCCGATCCGGGATGGGCGCTACGCTGGACCCGTGACGACTGCACGCACCCCTCGCCCCACCCGCCGGACCGGCGCGCTCGTCGCCGCCGCGGGTCTCGCCCTGGCCGGATGCTCGGTCAACTCCCCGACGACGACCAACATCGAGTATGCCCCCGCGGACGGCGTCGAGCTCGACGGCGAGGTCGTCGACGTCCGCGACCTGCTCGTGGTCAGCCAGGGTGACGGCGCCCCCGCGGTGATCTCCGGCTCGGTCATCAACACCTCCGCGGAGCCGGTCACGGTCACGGTCACGGTCGACGGGACCGACCTCACCCCCGAGGTCACGGTGGAGCCGGAGTCCTCGGCACGGCTGGACGGCGTCGACCCGGACGGCTCGGACGGGCAGCGGCTCGTCCTGGACGCGCTGGAGTCGCCGGCCGGGCAGAACGTCGAGATCCGCATGCAGGTCGAGGGCGGCGAGGCCCTGTCTACCATCGCCCCGGTGCTCCTGCCGCAGGGGCAGTACGCCCAGTTCGCCGACGACGCCGGCGGCACCGTCGAGCCCCCGGCCGAGCACGAGGAGGGCGAGGGCGACCACTGAGGTCGACCCGGCCCCGCCGGCGCCCCCTCCGCTGGCTCAGGCCTCCCGCGGCACCCGCGCGGGGAAGCGCTCGTCGTCCCCGGGCAGCTGCTCGTCGTGCCACACCCCGGTGACGAGGTAGACCACGCGCAGCGCGATCGAGACGGCGTGGTCGGCATACCGCTCGTAGTAGCGGGAGAGCAGCGTCGCGTCCACGGTGACCTGCGTCGACTGCGACCACGACGGGTCGAGCAGCGCCTGGAAGACCTCGCGGTGCAACCGGTCCATGGTGTCGTCCGCCTTCATCAGCTCGGCGGCGCCGTCGGCGTCCTTGCTGCCGATGATCTCCCCGGCCCGCAGCACCATCGCCTCGGCGGTGGTGGCCATCTCGGCGAAGAGCGGGCGCAGCCGCTCGGGCAGGGCGTGCGCCGGGAAGCGCAGCCGCGTCAGCTTGGCCACGTGCCGGGCCAGGTCGCCGCTGCGCTCCAGGTCCGAGCTCATGCGCAGGGCGGTGACCATCTGCCGCAGGTCGGTGGCGACCGGCTGCTGCCGGGCCAGGACATCGATCGCGCGGTTGTCCAGCTCGCGCCGCAGGGCGTCGATGAGCTGGTCGTCGGAGATGACCTCCTGGGCCAGGCCCAGGTCGGTCTCCATGAGCGACCTCGTCGCCCGCTGGAGGGCCGTCGCGGACAGCCGGCTCATCTCGACCAGCTGCTCGCTGATGAGGTCGAGCTCTTCGGTGAACGCGCTGCGCATGCATGCTCCTCGTCGGTCGTCCGTCGTGCGGGGTGGAAGGGGTGCTGCTTTCATTGTCGGCGCCCGGGCAGCCGGCAGCACAGTGGGACGGTGGCAGGGGGACGTGAACGAGGTGCGACCCGCAGATGAACAGTGACCCGCCAGGACACCGTGCGGGCACCTGATGTGCACGAGGCGGTCCGCCGATGACCCTAGGCTGGTCACGTGGAACCACTGACCGCAGGCCTGCTGGGCGCCGCGCTGGGCGTCGTCGGGGTGCTGCTGCTGTGGTGGCTGCGGCGCGAGTGGCGGGCGGCCGGGGTGCCGGTCGAGCCCGCACCGGCGGTCGTGGTGCCGGAGGGCGTCAAGGAGGTCCTGTCGGTGCTGCGCTCGGGCGCCATCGTCGTGGACGGCTCGGCCCGGGTGCACGTGGCCACCGGGGCGGCGCTGGCCTTCGGCCTGGTGCGCGGGGACAACCTGGTCAACGCCCGGCTGCGCGAGCTGGTCGGCCAGGTGCTCGGCGAGCGGTCGGTGGCGGAGGCCGAGCTGGACATCGTCCGTGGCCCGCTGTCCTCGAGCCAGGTGCTGCTGGCGGTGCGGGTCGCGCCCTTCGCCGACGGGCTGGCGCTCATCCTCGTCGACGACCGCACCCAGGCCCGCCGGGTCGAGGCGGTGCGCCGCGACTTCGTCGTCAACGTCAGCCACGAGCTCAAGACCCCGGTCGGCGGCCTCGCGCTGCTCGCGGAGGCGGTGCTGGACGCCGCGGACGACCCGGAGGCGGTGCGCCGCTTCGCCGGCCGCATGACGACCGAGAGCGAGCGGCTCACCCGGTTGGTCGCCGAGATCGTCGACCTGTCCCGGCTCCAGGCCAACGACCTGCTGGCCGACATGGTCCTCGTCGACGTCGCCGCGTGCGCCGCGGAAGCGGTCGAGCAGACCCGGGTGGTCGCCGGTGACCGCACCGTCGTGGCCGCCCCCGCGGGCCGCCCGGAGGAGCTGCGGATCTACGGCGACCGCGAGCTGGTGACCACGGCGATCCGCAACCTGGTCACCAACGCGATCGCCTACTCCGAGGACAGCACCCGGGTGGGCGTCGTCACCCGCCGCACCCAGGACGTCGTCGAGGTGTCGGTCTCCGACCAGGGGCGCGGCATCTCGACCGAGGACCAGGAGCGCATCTTCGAGCGCTTCTACCGGGTGGACCCGGCCCGTTCCCGCCGCACCGGCGGCACCGGGCTCGGGCTGTCCATCGTCAAGCACATCAGCGCCGGGCACGGCGGGTCGGTGTCGGTGTGGAGCGAGGAGGGGCAGGGCTCGACCTTCACCCTCCGCTTCCCCGCCGTCGACGATCCGCGCGCCCCCGGCTCCCCCGCCCCGCACCGCCAGGGCCGACCGGCCCGGGTGCCCGACCCAGCCCACGGCGGGACCCCGCCGCCGACCGCCCTGGCCGCGACGCCCCGAGGAAAGGTGACCCGATGACCCGGATCCTGGTGGTGGAGGACGAGGAGTCCTTCTCCGACCCGCTGTCCTACCTGCTCGAGAAGGAGGGGTATGACGTCACCGTCACCGAATCCGGGACCGAGGGCCTGGCCGAGTTCGACCGCGGCGGCGCCGACCTGGTGCTGCTCGACCTCATGCTGCCCGGGATGTCCGGCGTGGACGTCTGCCGCGCGCTGCGGCAGCGCTCCAGCGTGCCGGTCATCATGCTCACCGCGAAGGACTCCGAGGTGGACAAGGTCGTCGGGCTCGAGCTCGGGGCGGACGACTACGTCACCAAGCCCTACTCCGGGCGGGAGCTGCTCGCCCGGATCAAGGCGGTCCTGCGCCGGCAGAGCGAGCCCGAGGAGCTCATGCCGTCGACGGTCGAGTCCGGGCCGGTCCGGATGGACGTCGAGCGGCATACCGTGTCCGTCCACGGGGAGTCGGTGTCGTTGCCGCTCAAGGAGTTCGAGCTGCTGGAGATGCTGCTGCGCAACGCCGGCCGCGTCCTGACCCGGGGCCAGCTCATCGACCGGATCTGGGGCAGCGACTACGTCGGCGACACCAAGACCCTCGACGTGCACGTCAAGCGGCTGCGGGCCAAGATCGAGCCGGACCCGTCGATTCCGCAGCACATCGTGACCGTGCGCGGGCTGGGCTACAAGTTCGAGACCAGCTGACCCGGGCGGCGTCCTACTTCTTGCCCTGGTTGGCGACCTCGTGGATCGCCTCGGCTGCGGCGGCCGGGTCGAGGTAGCGCCCGCCGGGGGTCACCGGGGCGAGGTCGGCGTCGAGCTCGTAGAGCAGCGGGATGCCGGTGGGGATGTTGAGCCCGGCGATGTCCTCGTCGCTGATCCCGTCGAGGTGCTTGACCAGGGCCCGCAGGCTGTTGCCGTGCGCCGCGACCAGCACGGTCTGACCTTCGCGCAGGTCCGGCACGATGTCGCTGTCCCAGTAGGGCAGCATCCGGGCCACGACGTCCTTGAGGCACTCGGTGCGGGGCAGGTCGCGCCGAGGTCGGCATACCGCGGGTCGCCCGCCTGGGAGAACTCGTCGTCGTCCTCGATGGGCGGCGGCGGGGTGTCGAAGCCGCGGCGCCAGGCCATGAACTGCTCCTCGCCGTACTTGTCGCGCGTCTGCGCCTTGTTCAGCCCCTGCAGCGCGCCGTAGTGGCGCTCGTTGAGCCGCCAGTGCCGGTGGACCGGGATCCAGTGCCGGTCGGCGACGTCCAGCGCCGTGTTGGCGGTGGTGATGGCGCGCCGCAGCAGGGAGGTGTGCAGCACGTCCGGCAGCAGCCCCTCCTCCCGCAGCAGCTCGCCGGCGCGGCGCGCCTCCTCGTGCCCGTTCGGGGTCAGGTCGACGTCGACCCAGCCGGTGAAGAGGTTCTTCTCGTTCCACTGGCTCTCGCCGTGGCGGAGCAGGATCAGGGTGTGTGCGGCCTCGCTCATGGCGCCCACCCTACCGATCGCTGGGGTCCTCGCCCGAGTCGGACAACGTGCCGGGCGGGGCGTCGGGCAGCGACTCCAGCTCGGCCCGGAAGGCCTCGAGGTTGGCGGTCGACTCGCCGCGGTCGAGGCGCCAGGCCCACTCGCGCCGGATCGAGGTCCAGAAGCCGAGCCGCAGCAGCTCGTTGAAGGGCTCGTCGCAGGCGGCGAGCACCGCGCCGAGCAGGTCGTCGAGCACGTCCTCCTCGAGGCCGGCCAGCGGCACGCGCCCGGTGAGGTAGACGTCGCCGCTGCGGTCCACGGCATACCCCACGCCGGGCAGCCGCAGCGCGCGTCGCAGCAGGTAGCGGTAGACGGCCTCGTGGTTCTCGTCCGGGTTGCGGACGACGAAGGCGCGCAGCTCCAGCGAGCGCTGGCCGACGACGAGCGAGACCACGGTGCGCAGCTTGCGCTCCCCGGGCAGCGTGACGACCGTCTCCCCGGCGCGGGTGCCCGCCTCCCAGTCCACGTCGAGCGCGTCGAGGTGGGCGCGCAGCGTCGCGAGCGCGGTCTCATCCATGGTGTCCTCCTCGGCGGGCGGTCACGGCGGCGGCGTAGGCGTCGAGCAGGGCGTCGACGGTGCGCTCCCAGGAGTATGCCTGCGCATGCTCCTGCGCGCGCCGCACCCAGTCCTCGTCCGCCCCGTCCGAGGCGTGGGCCGCGAGCACCTGCTCGAGCGCGTCCGCCCAGTCGCCGGGGTCGTGCCCGTCGACAAGCACCCCGACGTCGCCGACCGCGAGCGGGAGCCCGCCGACCCGCGCCGCCACGACGGGCGTGCCGCAGGCCAGCGCCTCGACGGCGACGAGACCGAAGGACTCGTGGTGCGAGGGCACCGCCACGACGTCGGCAGCCCGCATCCACGTCGCGAGCTCCTCCCGGGAGACGGGCGGGCCGAGGTGCAGCAGGTCGTCGACACCCTCCTCGCGCGCGACCTGGCGCAGGCTCTCGGGCCGGGCCAGGCCGGAGCCGGAGAGGCCGCCGAGGACCGCCACGACCAGCCGGTCGCGCCGCCCCGCGTCGCGCCGCACCAGCTCGCCCGCGGCGCGCACGAGCACGTCCGGGCCCTTGAGCGGCTGGATCCGCCCGACGAAGAGCAGCACCTCCGCCTCCGCCGGCAGCCCGACGGCCTGCCGGGCCGCCTGCCGGTCGCCGGGATGGAAGGTGTCCAGGTCCACCCCGGGTGGCACGACGTGCACCGCGGTCGGGGCCGCGGCATACAGCTCGACGAGGTCGCGCGCCTCGTCAGGGGTGTTGGCGACCAGCGCGTCGGCGCGGTCGACGAGCTCGGCCTCCCCGTCGATCCGCGCCTGCGGCTCGGGCAGCTCGCCGGCGGCCAGCGCGCGGTTCTTGACCCGGGCCAGGGTGTGCATGGTCTGCACGAGCGGCACGTCGAAGCGGCGCGAGGTGAGCCCGCCGGCCTGACCGCTGAGCCAGTAGTGCGCGTGAAGGACGTCGTAATGGCCCTCCGCGAGCCCGGCGACGTGCCGCGACAGGTCGTCGGCGAACTCGCAGACGTGGCCCGGCAACACCTCCTTGGGCACTCCCTCCAGCGGTCCGGCGGGGACGTGGTGGACGCTGACCGGCAGCCCCGGCTCCAGCTCGACGCTGCGCGCCTGGTCGACGTCGGTGGCCCGGGTGAAGATGTCGACCTCCACCCCGCGCCGGGCGAGCTCGGCGGCCGTCTCCACGACGTAGACGTTGAGGCCGCCGGCGTCGCCGGTCCCGGGGCGCAGCAGCGGCGAGGTGTGCAGCGAGACCATCGCGACCCGCCGCACCGGGGGGTGCCGGTCCGGATCCTCGCTCACGGGCGCCAGTCTGGCACGCCGGGCTGCCTAGGCTGGGCCCATGCCGCCGCCCGCCCGCCGCCCCGTCGGCACCGTGACGCGCGGCACGACCAACCCCAACCGGCTGCGGCGGGTGGACCGCTGGATCGGGTATGCCCTGGGCGGGCTGCTGCGCTCCGCCGCCGGGCCCCCGGTGGTCGTCGACCTCGGCTACGGCGCCTCCCCGGTCACCGTGCTCGAGCTGGCGGACCGGTTGCGCGGGGTCCGGGAGGACGTGCGCGTCGTCGGGGTGGAGATCGACCCGGCGCGGGTGGAGCGCGGCCGACCGCTGGCCGACCCGCCGTGGGTGGACTTCGCGCGCGGCGGCTTCGAGGTGCCGCTGCCGGCGGGGCTGGGCGCCGACGCACGGCCGCTGGTGGTGCGGGCCTTCAACGTGCTGCGGCAGTACGACGAGGTCGAGGTCGGACCGGCCTGGCAGCGGGTGGTCGACCGGCTGGCTCCCGGCGGGTCGCTGGTCGAGGGCACCTGCGACGAGCTGGGCCGGCTCGCGGCGTGGGTGGACGTGCGCCGAGGGGAGGACGGGGTGGCGACGCCGCGGACGCTCACGATCTCGCTGCGGCTGGCCGGCCTGGAGACGCCCTCGGTGGTCGCCGAGCGGCTGCCCAAGGCGCTCATCCACCGCAACGTGCCGGGCGAGCGGGTGCATACCGTGCTCGGCGCGCTGGACCGGGCCTGGGAGCGCGCGGCACCGTTGGCGAGCTTCGGCGCCCGGCAGCGCTTCGTCGCGACCGCGCGCTCGCTGCGCGAGGACGGCTGGCCGGTCGCGGACGGCCCAGCGCGGTGGCGCCTCGGCGAGCTCAGCCTCGACTGGGCCGCCGTCGCGCCCTCCTGATTAGCCCCTCGCACCCCGATCGAACCTACCGTGTGTCCGCCTCTACGGCGTCCGGGAGGTCTGTCCGGTCACCAGGGGCCGTAGGGCCCCATGTGGGTGTTGGAGCCGCCGCGGCCCTGGACCGACTTGACCGCGGGGCGGACGTCGGCGAGGTAGACCGCCGCGGCGACGACGGCGATGACGTTGAAGATCGACAGGGCCGACCCGATCGAGATGAAGCCGAGCAGGGTGGCGCCGCCCGTGACGAGCGACCAGAAGGTCTTGGTGCGCTTGCCCGCGGCGACGAAGGCGTCCTGGCGGGTGCGCAGGCAGTCGGCCAGCGCCCACACCATCATGGCGAAGAGGCCGAGGCTCAGGACCAGCTCGACCATGTTCTGCGCCTCGTAGATCACACCCATGCCGATCAGCGTAGCCCCCGTCCCTGGACGCGGCACCCAGGACGGGCGGGGCGCTCAGGACGGGCGGGGCGCTCAGGACGGGCGGGGCGCTCAGGTGTCGACGATCAGCGTGACCGGGCCGTCGTTCACCAGCTCGACCTCCATCATCGCGCCGAAGCGCCCGGTCGCGACCTCGATCCCCCGGCCCCGCAGCTCGGCGACCACCGCGTCGACCAGCGGCTCGGCCACCGGCCCCGGTGCCGCCTCTCCCCACGAGGGCCGCCGCCCCTTGCGGGTGCTGCCGTAGAGCGTGAACTGGCTGACCACGAGGACCGCCCCACCGCTGTCCTCGACCGACTGCTCGCCGCGCAGGATGCGTAGCTCGGCGATCTTGCGGGCAGTCGTCTCGACGTCCGACGGACCGTCGTCGTGGGTGGCCGCCACCAGCGCGAGGATCCCGGGGCGGTCGATGGCGCCCACGACCACGCCGTCGACCCGGACCGCCGCCCGGCTGACCCGCTGCAGGACGGACCGCACCTCAGCCCTGCCCCGGCAGCACCGCGCGCACCTCGCCGACCGGCTCCCCGTGGCCGCGGACGACCGCCCGGGCGTCGAGCGCGTCCATGGTCGGTCCGGCCTGCGGGCCGAGCCCGTCGACCCCCGCCCGGCGCAGGACCGCGGTCGTGACGACGACCCGCGCGCGCTCGCCCCCGTCGGTGATCTTCACCGACAGCCCGCGCCCGTCCGCCAGGCCGACGGCATACACCGACTCGGCGCCATCCTTGGCGATGAGGCCCGGGACGGCGGAGATGAGCTCGGTGACGTCGCGGCCGGTGCCCCCGAGGAACTCCGGGTGGCTGCGGATCGCCTCGGCGACCCGGCCGGCCTCGGTGCCCGGCTCGGCGGCGGCGATCCGGCCGAAGGCGCGCGCCAGCCCGGCCGAGGAGACCCCCAGCGCCGGCGCGCCGCAGCCGTCCACGGTGGCCACCTCGACCCGCTCACCGGTGAACTCCTCGATCACCTCGACCACGAGCCGCTGCAACGGGTGCCCCGGGTCGAGGTAGGTCGCGGTGTCCCACCCGGCGGCGACGCAGGCCGCGAGCATGCCCGCGTGCTTGCCCGAGCAGTTCTGCCCGAGCGAGGTCGGGGGTGCACCGTCCCGGATCCAGGCCCGCCGCTCGTCCTCGTCCAGCGGGAGGTCGGGGGTGTTGCGCAGCGCCGACTCGTCCAGCCCCACGGCGGCGAGGATGTGGCGCGCGCCGTCCAGGTGGCGCTGCTGCCCGGAGTGGCTGGCGCTGGCCAGGGCGAGCAGCTCGCCCTGCAGGTCCGCGCCGGCGCGCAGCATCGCGATCGCCTGCATCGGCTTGAGCGAGGAGCGCGGCAGGACCGGGGCGTCGACGGGGCCCATCGCGAGGTCGACGGTCCCGTCGGCGTCGGTCAGCGCGACGACACCGTGGTGCACCGACTCCACGAACCCGCCGCGGACCACCTCCGCGACGACGGGGGCGTCGGCCAGCGGCGAGTCGGAGGTCTGCTGCGTCGGTGAGGGCATAGCCCCGATCCTGCCAGGTCAGGACTGGCGCGCCCGCGGCCCGTCAGCCGGGACGATCGCCGTCTGGGCGGCGGCGGTGCCGTCGGCGAGCAGCGTCAGACCCGGGTCAAGGGTCCGCTTGACCAGCGCGAGCGCGACCGGGCCGTCCTCGGCGTGCCGGGCGACGCTGGTGAGCTGCCCGACGGGTCGCCCGCCGTCGAGCGGCGTGAGCTCCGCGCCCGCCTCGGGGATGACGTGGCCCGAGCCGTCCAGGTGCAGGAAGACGACCCGGCGCGGCGGGCGGCCGAGGTTCTTCACCCGGGCGACCGTCTCCTGGCCCCGGTAGCAGCCCTTGTGCAGATGCACCGCGGTCCGCAGCCAGTCCAGCTCGTGCGGGATCGTGCGGTGGTCGGTGTCGACGCCCGCGCGCGGGCGCCAGGCCGCGACGCGCAGGGCCTCGGCGGCCCAGGTGCCGGCCAGCGGCCGGTCGCCGACGGTCGCGGCGAGGTCCTCGCGGGGCACGATGAGCTCGCGCCAGGCCCGTCCGGTGCCGGGGTGCTCGGCGCCCTCCGGCCCGTAGCTGAAGGTGTCGCCCACCGGCCCCGGCCACGGGTCGACCCACGCGACCGGCTCCCCGTCCACCGACTCGCGCGAGACCGGCTCGCCGAGCACGGCATACGCGGCGCTGACGTCCTCGACCTCGACGCGCAGCATGAAGCGCATCGAGTCCAGCCACCCGGCCACCGCGGGCGCGGCCCCGGGCTCGGTCGTGATCCAGGTGCGCTCGCCGTCGTCCACGAGGTGCAACGCGTGCTCGACGTGCCCCTTCGGCGACAGGATGAGCGTCTCGGTCGAGCGGCGTGGCGGCAGGTCGGTCAGCTGCTGGCTCGTGAGCGAGTGCAACCAGCTGAGCCGGTCCGGGCCGGAGACCGTGACCACCCCGCGGTGCGACAGGTCGACGACGGCCAGCCCCTCGGCGAGCAGCCGCTGCTCCCGGTGCGGGTCGCCGTAGTGCGCCGCGACCCCGGCGTCCGGCCCCTCGGCCTCGACCGCTCCGGGCCGGTCCAGCAGCACGTGCATGGGTGCGTCCTTCCTCGTCCTGACCTGCACCTCCACGGTACGCGCGTCCAGGGATCCCCGAGAAACCAGCCGTAGACTCCGGTCGCATGAGGGATGACGACATCTCCGGGCCGGCGCGCCCCGGCACCCCCCGCGAGCCCCGCCGCCGACGCCCGCTGCGCGCCCTCGCCGCCGGCATCGGCGTCCTGGCGCTGCTCGGCGTCCTCGCGCTCGGCGGGTATGCCTTCTACCTCCAGCGGACGGTCGAGGGCAACATCGAGCGGGAGGACCTCAACGCCCAGGACGACGCCACGGTGACGATCTCCCCGGACCGCTTCGGGACCACGCAGCCAGACGACGACCCCGACGCCGAGGGCTCGGTCGACCTCGACGGCCCGGTGGAGACCGATGAGGAGGGCACCGCCCCGATCGTCGGCGAGGACGGCGAGGCCGTCGACGTCGGCGAGAGCGAGTTCCAGGCGCAGACCCCGGCGCGTCCCGCCGAGGCCGGCGAGGCGCAGAACTTCCTCATCATCGGCTCGGACAGCCGGGACCTGTCGGTGGAGCGGGGCCGCTCCGACGTCATAGTGCTCATGCACATCAACGACGAGCGGGACCGAGTCGACCTCGTCCACTTCCCCCGCGACCTGTTCGTCCCCATCGCCGGCACCGGCGGCTCCTCCAAGATCAACGCCGCCTACGCCTACGGCGGCGCCCCGCTGCTGGTGCAGACGCTCCAGCCGCTGGTGGACGTGCCCATCGACCACGTCGTCGTGGTCAACTTCCAGAGCTTCCAGGCGATGACCGACTCCATCGGCGGGGTCGACGTCAACGTGGCCGAGGCATCCCCGGGCTTCCCCGCGGGCGTCATGCACATGGACGGAGCGACCGGGCTGGAGTTCGTGCGGGAGCGGTATGCCCTCTCCCAGGGCGACATCTCCCGGGGCCAGCGCCAGCAGGCCTTCATCCAGGGGATCATGACCAAGGCGCTGTCCCGGGAGACGCTGACCAACCCGGCACGGCTGGCGCGCTTCGTCGACGCCGCCACGACCAACCTGACCGTCGACGCCGACCTGCAGGTGGGTGAGATGCGCGACCTGGGCTTCCAGATGCGCGGCGTGCGCGGCGGCGACATCCACTTCGAGACCGCCCCGTGGAGCGGCATCGAGAACCACCCGGTCGCCGGGTCCATCGTGGTCATGGCGCAGGACCAGATGGCCACCCTCTCCGAGCACCTGAAGAACGACACCATGGAGGACTACACCGACCCGGTGTCCCCCCGCTCCGGCTTCGGCGGCTGACCCGCGGCGGGGCGGCCTCCCGCCACCCGCCCCTACGATGGTCGGATGCCCATCGAACTCGACCCGACCATGCACCACGACAACGCACCGCTGGCCTGGCTGCTCGGCTCCTGGGCCGGCGCGGGCGTCGTCGGCTACCCGACGATGGAGTCCCGCAACTTCGGCCAGGAGGTCGAGGTGACCCACGACGGGCGGCCCTTCCTGCACTGGTCCTCGCGCACCTGGCTGCTGGACGAGCAGGGCGGCAAGGACGAGCTCTTCGCCGTCGAGTCCGGCTTCTGGCGCCCGCAGCCCGACGGCGAGGTCGAGCTGCTGCTGTCCCACCCCACCGGCGTCGTGGAGATGTACTACGGCAAGACCGACCAGGCCAAGGTCGAGGTGGCGACGGACAGCATCGTCCGCAGCCCACGCTCCCGCGACTACTCCGCCGCCCAGCGGCTCTACGGGTATGTCGGGGGCAACCTCATGTGGGTGATGGACATGGCGGCGGACGGCCACGAGATGCAGTCCTTCATGTCCGCCGAGCTCAAGCGCGTCTGAGCCCGGCGCCGCGGCCTCAGCCGGGGAAGGAGGACGGGACGAAGGCCAGCCCGACGAGGTAGGGCACGACCCCGACGACGAGTACCGACACCACCCCGGCGACGAGGCGGGGCCGGGCGTGGGCCAGCGGCGGCAGCCCGACGAGCACGCTGCGCATGGCGTGGCTGAGCGCGCCCGCGGCCACCCCGAGGACCAGCCAGGTCGTCGGGCTGGCGTGCAGCGTGAGCGCGACCGCCAGGGCCGCAGCCCCGCCGGCCAGCATCGCGAGTGCCATGGCCCAGCCGCGCAGGGGTGCCCAGAGCCCTAGCAGGTCGCTGAGCGAGGACGCCCCCGCCGCGCCGAGCGCCGCGAGCAGCAGCGCGATGCCCTCCGCCGTGTGGCTCGCCGGCACCATGAGGATCCCGCAGCCCACCAGCGCCAGCCCGAGCACCACCGAGCTGATCGACTGCACCACCCGCGGCCTGCCGTCCCGGCGGAAGAGCTGGTGCACGAAGGCCGCGATCATCGCCAGCGCGAGCGCAGCCGGTGCCCACCCCAGCCACGGCTCCTCCTCGCGGACGCCGACCGCCGTCACCAGCGCGAGTCCGCCGACGAGCAGCACCCCGACCGTGCCGCGGGGCGAGGGCAGGCCGAAGGTCCCCGACCAGCCCCAGGCGACGACGACGGTGCACGCGGCCAGACCCACGGCCAGCAGCCAGGGAGCCGCCACCGCCGCCAGCGCCAGCAGCCCGGAGACGACGAGGACGACCAGGGCCAGCGACCCCACGAGCCCCCGGGTCGGGCGGTCCGCGGGGCGCTCGCCGGGCGTCGGGTCGGGCATACCTCCATCTTGCCGCACGCACGCTGGTCCGGACCGGAGGCGCAGGCTCCCTATCCTGGGTGCGTGGCCGACCTGGTCCTGCTGACCCCCCGCCCCGCCGACGACGCGTCGGCGGCGCTCGTGCTGTCCGGGCTCTCGCTGCTCCCGCACCGCGTGTCGGTGTCGGGGATGGACGTCGGCGCGCTGGTGACCCGCGGCGACAGAGAACCGGACCTCGTGATGGTCGACGCGACGGCCGACCTGGTGCAGGCCCGCGGGGTGCTGCGGTCGCTGGCGGCGCTGGAGCTGTCGGTGCCCGTGCTCGCGGTGGTCGGGGAGGGCGCGCTCGCGGTGCTCGACGAGCAGTGGCCGCTGGACGACCTCGTCCTCACGACCGCCGGGCCGGGCGAGCTGGCGGCCCGGCTGCGGCTCGCGCTGGGGCGCGGCCCCCGGGGTGTGGGTGCTGCGGTCGCGGCCGCCGTCGAGCGGTCCTCCCCCGACGGGCCCGAGGCGATCCGGGTGGCCGACGTCGTGGTCGACGAGGCGAGCTGGACGGTGCGGGCCGGCGGCCGGGCGCTGGACCTGACCTTCAAGGAGTTCGAGCTGCTGCGCTACCTCGTGCAGCGGCCCGGACGGGTCGTCACCCGTGACACCCTGCTGCAGGAGGTCTGGGGCGGCGACTACTACGGCGGCACCCGGACCGTCGACGTGCACATCCGGCGGCTGCGGGCCAAGCTCGGGCCGGAGCGCGAGTCCCTCATCGGGACGATCCGCGGGGTGGGCTACCGGTTCACCGGGGCACGCGGTCCCGAGCGCCCCGGCTCCGTGCCAGACTGACCCCCATGCCTGGACCGCGGCCCGACATCGACGAGCTCCCCGCACTGCCCGGCCAGCTGTCCGGGGACGTCCTCGCCCTGGCCGTGCGCGCGGCCCGGCACGACGGCGTCAAGCCGCTCTCGGAGCAGACGGTGCTACAGGCGCGGCGGCTTCCCGAGCAGGTGGGCAGCCACGACACCGGGACACATCTCGTGCTGCGCGCCGAGGACGGCGGAGCGGTGGTGGGCTACGGCCACGTCGACCGCAGCGACCCGGACTCCCCCGCGGCCGAGATCGTCGTCGACCCGGACAGCCGACGCCGTGGGCTCGGCGGCGCCCTGCTCGATCACGTGCTGCGGCGCTGGCCGCAGGTCCGGCTGTGGAGCCACGGCGACCTGCAGGACGCCCGGACGCTCTACGGCTCGCGCGGGCTGCGGGTGGTGCGCGAGCTGTGGCAGATGTCCCGACCGTTGGCCGGCGAGTGGTCCGACCTGCCGGACCGGGTCGAGCTGCCGGACGGCTTCGCGGCCCGGTCCTACCGCGTCGGCGACGACGACGAGGCCTGGCTCGCGGTCAACGCCCGCGCCTTCGCCGACCACCCCGAGCAGGGCCGGATGACGCTCGCGGACCTGCGGGACCGCCAGGACGAGCCGTGGTTCGACCCCTCCGGCTTCCTCGTCGTCGACGACACCACCGAGGTCGACGCCGAGGGCACGCCGCGGCTGGCCGCCTTCCACTGGACCAAGGTGGAGACCGACCACCCGGACACCGGCGAGGTCTACGTGGTCGGGGTCGACCCGGACTACCAGGGCCGCGGGCTCGGCTCGGCCGTCACCCTGCTCGGGCTGCAGCACCTGCGCAACCGCGGGGTCGAGACCGCGACCCTCTACGTCGACGGCGACAACGACCCGGCGATCGCCACCTACCACCGCCTCGGCTTCGAGCGCTCCGCCATCGACGTCATGTATGCCGCGGGAGACGCGGAGGCATGAGCGGGGGCGGTCCCCCGGTCGTGCGCGCCGGAGGGGTGCTGCCGGTGCGCCGGCACGACGGGGTCCTGCAGGTGGCGCTGGTCCACCGGCCGAAGTACGACGACTGGTCCTGGCCCAAGGGCAAGCTCGAGCGGGGCGAGGACTTCCCCTCCGCCGCGGTGCGCGAGACCTGGGAGGAGACCGGGCTGCGGGTGCGGCTGCGGACGCCGCTGCCGCCGGCGCGCTACCGCCTCGCGGGCGGGGCGGACAAGCTCGTCCACTACTGGGCCGGGGAGGTGCTGGACGGGTCCGGCGCCCTGGAGCACGAGGTCGACGAGGTCGTCTGGCTCTCGCCGACGTTGGCGGGCCGTCGGCTCAGCTACCCCCGTGACCGGGACCAGCTCGACGCCCTCGTCGCGCTGGACGCCGCTGACCGGCTCGCCACGTGGACCCTGCTCGTGGTGCGGCACGCCCTGGCCGTCCCCCGGTCGGACTGGGAGCACCCGGACCCCGAGCGTCCCCTCACCGGCGCCGGGCGGCGACGCTCACGCGGCCGCGTGCAGGACCTGCTGCGCGCCTACGGTCCCGAGGTGGTGATCTCCAGCCCGTCGGTGCGCTGCGCGGACACGGTGGCACCCTTCGCCTCGGCCGACGGCATACCCCTCGTCACCAAGAAGGCTCTGTCCGAGGAGGGCTTCGCCGCGGATCCCCGCAAGCTGGTCAAGCACGTCGACCGGGTGCTCGGCCGCGGGGTGTCGACCGTGCTGTGCTCGCACGGCCCGCTGCTGCCCGACCTCGCCGGGATGCTGCTGGCCCGCGCCGACCCGACCCTGGACTCCTCGGACCGCCGCATGCTCGGCCGGCTGGCGACGAAGGCGATGGACAAGGGCGAGGTGCTGGCCTGCACGATGCTCGGGAGCGGCCGCTCGGCCCGCGTCGTCGCGGTGGAGCGGCACCGACCCGCCTGACGTGGGCCTGGGCTGACCTGGAAAGAAGTGATGCGTGCCGGGCCGGGAGCGCCTCTCGGCGCGTGGCCGCTCGGAGCGGCGAGTGTTGGAGCCCGGGGCTGCCGCGGCCCGGCACGCACTACGTAACGGTACGCCTCTGCCGGATGTTCCCCAAACCTGAGCCGCCGCGACAGGTGGTGCGCGGCCGGAGGGTCAGTGCAGGTTGCCGAGGCGCCACAGCCGGGCGCAGGCGGTGAGGTCGTCGGCGGTGTCCCGCAGCCGCGCCGCACGGTTGACCTGCTTGGTGGGGATGTCGCCGCCGCCCGGCTCGGCCAACCCGACCGCCATGACGTGGCAGAACGCGCTGGCCCGCTCCAGGGCGATCGCGAAGTCACCGGTGAAGATGCCGCCCAGGATCTGCTCGGTCAGGTGGCGCAGGCCGTCCGGGTCGGGCGGCTCGGCGACCCCGGCGATGGCGCGGTAGACCTCCGCGTGGCCGGAGCCCGCCGCGAACTGGCGCCCGACCTCCTCCGGCTGCCGCAGCACCCACTCGTGCAGCAGGTAGAGCCGCCATAACGCCCCCGGCAGGGTGCGCGCGGGCCGGTCCGACCAGAGCTGGGCGACGGTCGCCAGCCCCACCTCGCCGACGAGCCCGACGAGGCGGGAGGTGAGCTCGTGGTCGCCCGCCGACTCCGCCCGGCCGCGACCGACGACGAGCTCGGCGCTGCGGTGGGCGGCCTCGGCCAGCTCCAGCGGGTCGGCGCCACCCCCGGCGTCCTCGAGCCGGTCCGGCGGCCGCAGCGTCGGACGGTGGAAGTGCCGGCGTCCCTGCTCCTCGCTCATCGGGTCGTCACCACCGCGCTGTCCGGGCCCAGCCGCAGCACACCGCCGTCGCCGGGGTCCCCGGGCGGGAAGGTGGCGAGCACCTCACCGGCCGGGACGTCGCGCTCCACGGTGCCCTCGCCCCCGAGCCGCGCCACGACCACGACACCCGGCCGCTCGACCGTGAGGATCTCGCCGCCCCGGCCGTCATCCTCGCGGACGACGCTCGCGGTGGTGCCCCGGGCGACGGCGGGCGTCGCGGCCCGCCACCGCAGCAGGGTGCGGTAGAGGTCGAGCATCCGGGCGTGCTCGTCGTCCCCGACCTCGGACCAGTCGAGGGTGGAGGCGGCCACCGTGCCGGCGTCCTGCGGGTCCGGCACCTGGCCGGCCCAGCCGTGCTCGGCGAACTCCGCCTGCCGACCCTCGCGAATGGACTGCGCCAGCCACTCCTCCTCGTGGTCGGTGAAGTACTGCCACGGGGTGCTCGCCGCCCACTCCTCGCCCATGAAGAGCATCGGCGTCCACGGTGCGGTGAGCAGCAGCGCCGCCCCCACGGCGTGCCGTCCCGCAGGGATGCCGTGGTGGATGCGGTCGCCGACCGCCCGGTTGCCGATCTGGTCGTGCGTCTGCAGCGAGGCGACGAAGCGCCACGGCTCGGTCACCTCCAGGTCGACCGGGCGGCCGTGCGCCCGCTCGCGGAAGCTGGAGAACGTGCCGTCGTGGAAGAACGGCGTGCGGCCCAGCACCGCGGGGATCGCTCCCGGGTCGGCGAAGTCGGCGTAGTAGCCCTGCGCCTCGCCGGTGAGCAGCACGTGCAGCGCGTGGTGCACGTCGTCGGCCCACTGGCCGTGCAGCCCGAGACCGCCGGCACCCCCGGGACCGCGTCGGGAGACGGTCGCCGGGTCGTTGCGATCGGACTCGGCGACCAGGCTGCGGGGTATGCCGGTGCGCGTCGCGATCTCGTCCGCGAGCGCGGCCAGCTCCTCCAGGAGGTGCACGGCACGCTCGTCGTGCAGGGCGTGCACCGCGTCCAGCCGGAGCCCGTCGAGGTGGTAGTCCTGCAGCCACATCGCGGTGTTGTCGAGCAGGTAGGCCCGCACCTCGTCGCTGCCCGGCCCGTCGAGGTTGACCGCCTCGCCCCACGGCGTGTGGTGCCGGTCGGTGAAGTAGGGCCCGGCCTGCGAGAGGTAGTTGCCGCTCGGGCCGAGGTGGTTGTAGACGACGTCGAGCCACACCGCGAGGCCCGCGGCGTGGGCGGCGTCGACGAAGGCGGCGAGGCCCGTCGGCCCGCCGTAGGCGTCGTGCACGGCATACGGCGCGACCCCGTCGTAGCCCCACCCGTGGCGGCCGGGGAAGGCGGCCACGGGCATGAGCTCGACCACGGTGATCCCGAGGTCCACGAGGTGGTCCAGGCGCTCGGCGGCGGCCGCGAAGGTGCCCTCCGGGGTGAAGGTCCCGACGTGCAGCTCGTAGACCGCGGCGCGCTCCATCGGCACCCCGGTCCAGGCGTCGTCGGACCAGGCGAAGGCGTCGGTGTCCACCAGCCTGCTGGGCGCGTGCACCCCGTCCGGCTGGTGCCGCGACCGCGGGTCCGGGACGGCGGTCCCGCCGTCCACGGCGAAGGCATACCGGCCGTCGTGCGGCGCCGGGTCCGCGGTGGCGGCCCACCAGCCGCCCTCCCCGCGCTCCATCGGCACCCGAGCGGCGTCCGCCTCCTCGGGTCGGGCGCCGAGCAGCAGGTCGACCCGGTCGGCGTCGGGTGCCCAGAGCGTGAACTCGTGCGTCATCGGGCTCCCTCCCGCAGGTGGTCGGCGCGGACCAGCAGCCCGGCCGGACCCTGGGCGAAGACCTCGGCGGCGAGCACGCCCTCCGCACCGACCTCGTGCTCGGTCCCGGTGAGCGCGTCGACCCACAGGTCTGGCGGCAGGGGTATGCGGGTGTCGCCGAGTCCGCCCTCGGCGCCGAGGCTGCGCGGGGCCCGGATGGTCAGGGTCGCGGCGACGTCGCCGCGCAGGAAGCCCAGGACGTGCGGGCCCGCCTCGACCGGGCGGTAGCCGGCACCGGGACCGTAGGCCTGCGGCAACCAGGCGCGCAGCCGCAGCACCCGTGAGGTGACCCACAGCACCTCGTCGGAGAGGTCGCCGGTCCAGCCGGTCGCGTCCAGGCGCTCCAGCCGGGCGATCCGCTCGTCGTAGTCGACGGGGCGGCGGTTGTCGGGATCGACGAGGGACAGGTCCACGACGCCGGAGCCCTGGTAGGTGTCCGGGATGCCGGGGAGGGTGAGCTGCAGGATCTTCTGGGCGAGCGTCAGGGTGCGCGTCGTCAGCACGTTGTCCGCGAGGGTGTCGCCGATGGCCCCGGTGACCTCCCCGCCGTCGAGCATCTCCCGGGCCAGGACCAGGACCCGGGCCTCGTAGTCCTCGTCCTGGTCGGTCCAGGTGGTGTGCTCCTTGCCCTCGCGCATCGCCTTGGTGAGGTAGGCCTCGAGCCGGTCCGCGTCGACCGGCCCGGCACCGACGAGGGTCTGCCAGATGAGGTGCGCGGTCGGGGCGTCCACGCCGTGCCGGTCGGCGGCCGCCCGGGCGGCGGCCGAGACCCGTGACCATCCCTCGGCGTCGCCGGAGACCGCGAGGATGCGGGCCCGGACGTCCTCGCTGCGCTTGGTGTCGTGCGTGGACAGCGTGGTCATGCCCAGGGGCCAGTGCTCGGCCTGGTGCTCGGCCCACGCGTGCAGCGTCGCGACACCGCGCCCGGCGTCGAGCCCCACGGAGGGGTCGGCGCCGACCTCGTTGAGCGCGACCAGCCGGTGCCAGCGGTAGAAGGCGGTGTCCTCGATCCCCTTGGCCATGACCGGGCCGGTGGTCTGCTGGAAGCGGACGCACAGGTCCGCCGCGGCGGCCGGGTCGGCGGCGCACCCCTGCGGGTCGGCGAGCACCGCGACGAGGGCGTCGATCTCCGGTCGCAGGTCGGGGCGGGTGGCCAGCGCCCGCTCCTGGCCCGTGAACAGCGGCGCGACCATCGCCTCGTCGTGCTCGCCCGGAGGCGCGCCGGGGCGGACGTAGGCACGGTAGACGTGGACGGACACGAGCAGCTCGAGCAGCGCCTCGCGCAGCCGCTGCGGGTCGTGCCCGGGCAGCGCCTCGGTCGCGCGCCGCAGCAGCCGGGCCATCTCGGGCCGCAGCAGCTCGGTGGCGGCCAGCCGCTTGCACCGCTCGATCTCCACGTGGACGTCGGGCTCGCCGCCGGTCGCCTCCCACGCGCGGCTGACGACCTCGGTCGTGGTCGGGTCGACCAGGGCCGCCGACAGTGCGGCGTTGGCGTCGTAGCCGGTGGTCCCGGTGCACTGCCAGCCGGCGGGCAGCCGCTCGTCCCCCTCGAGGATCTTCTCCACCCAGATAGGGGTGCCCGGCCGGACCGCCGCGCTCAGCTGCTCGAGGTAGGCCGTGGGGTCGGCCAGCCCGTCGGGGTGGTCGATGCGGAAGCCGTCGACCACGCCGCCGTGGTGCAGCTCGAGGAGCAACTCGTGCGTCGCCGCGAAGATGTCCGGCTCCTCGACCCGGACCCCGATGAGCCCGTCGACCTCGAAGAACCGGCGGTAGTTGAGGACGTCCGCGGCGTCCCGCCACGAGGCGAGCAGCCAGCGCTGGGCGTCCAGCACGGCGCGCAGCGCCGCCTGCGACGTCGGTCCGTCGGGGTGCTCCGCGGCGAGCCGGTCGGTGCCCGGCGCGAGCGGGAGCACCTGCTCGTAGTAGCGGGCCACGGGCATACCCGCCGCCGGTCCCTCGTCGTCACGGCCGGTGCCGAGGGTGATCTCACCCCGCTCGAGCACCGCGTCGAGGTCGTCGCCGAGGACGGGCAGCCCGAGGCGTCCGCCGAGGTGGTCCCAGTCGACGTCGAACCAGGCGGCGCGGGCCGCGGTCGGCCCGTCACGCAGGACCTCCCAGAGCGGGGCGTTGCGCCACAGCGGGGCGACCATCGCCATGTGGTTGGGCACGACGTCGACCACGACGCCCAGGCCCACGTCGTGACAGGCGCGGGCGAGCGACTCCAGCCCGGCCCGACCGCCGATCTCCGGGTTCACCTCGGTGTGGTCCAGCACGTCGTAGCCGTGCTCGGACCCCGGGACCGCGGTGAGCACCGGGGAGAGGTAGACGTGGCTGACCCCGAGGGCGTGCAGGTAGGGCACGACCTCCTCGCGTCGGCGCAGGTGAAGCCCGCGTGCAGCTGCAGGCGGTAGGTGGCGGTCAGGGGGCGGGTGCTGGTCGCTGTCATGACGCGCCCAGTCTCTCACCGGTATGCCTGCCGTGATCCCGGTCCCGGTCGGCCCGCCCTGTCAGCCGGACCCGTGCCAGCGGGCATACCAGCCGAGCACGGCGAGCACCGCGACCACCGCCACCGCGGTGGCGAGCACGGCGGCGACCCGCCAGCGGCGGGTCTGCACCCGGTCTTGCACGGCCAGGCTCTGCGCGCCGGGCTCGATCCCGTGACCGGGTGCGCGGAGCACCCGCCGCAGCAGGTCCTCCAGCGCACGCAGCGTGGACTCGCGCATCAGCCGTTCGCCCTCTCGGGGTCGAGCCAGGCGAGGTTGTCGGCCGTCTTCTGCGCGATCTCGGCGGCGGCCTCGACGGCCTCGTCGAGCGTCTGGATCCCACCGTCGCCGGGAGCCGCGGTGACGGTGACGCCGACGAGGTAGTCGCCCTGCCGGACGAGCGCACCGCCACTGTGGTGCGGGGCCCTACCTCCGTACGTCTCCTCGCGCCCGACCAGCAGGTGGTCGGCGTCGTCGTGGCCCGGCCACGGCAGCGGCTCCGGCACGCTCGGCATGTTGTCGTCGTCGACCCAGACGGTGCCGAGCCCGGTACCCCCGTCCCGGATGGCCGCCAGCGCGGCGGAGCTGTCGTCCCAGGCCGTGACCTGGATGTCCACCGAGTCCTGGTCGATCTCGTTGCCGCGGGCGAAGTACATCCAGCTCCGGCCGCTGTGCGGCTCGACGCCCCCGGAGCCGCTGCCCGCGGCCATGAACCGCTGGAGCGGCATGAGGAGTGGACTCGACAGTTCGGACTGCGGTGCTCCGAGCCGGTCGAGAAGGCCGATGTCCACCGGCCGCGGGTCGGGGACGTCGACGAGGTTCGGCGTGCCGGCGACGTCGTCCGGCTCGACCGGCTCCGGCGGTGGCGTCGGCTGCCAGGGCGGGGTGTCGGCCGCCTCGGTCTGCTGCTCGCTGCTGTCCTCGCTGCCCGTCTCCTCCTCGGGGACCTCCGTCGTCGCCGACGAGTCGTCAGGTCCGGGCGCGGGAGTGGGCTCCGCGGTCTGCGTGGCGACGCTGACGTCGACGTGGGCACCGTCGCCGAGCATCCGGTTGCCCAGGACCCACCCGGAGGCCGCCAGCGCGGGCACGACGACCACGGCGGCCACGGTCGCCGTGGCGGCGCGGCGCCGGTGGATGCGCGCGGCACGCTGCTTGACCCCCGCGACGAGCGCGTCGTGGTCGAAGGCCTCGTGCGGGTCGCCGCCGAGGGCGTGGCGCAGCTGCTCGTCCATCGCGCGCGGCTGCCCGTCCCGGTCGTCCTGCCAGGTCATCGCTGGGCCTCCTCGCCGTCGGTCTCCGGCACCAGCTGCCGAAGGTTGTTCAGCGCCGCGTGCGCGGCGCTGCGCACCGCCTGCTCGGAGCACCCGAGCGCCGCGGCGACCTCCCGATCGGGGAGGTCCTCGTAGTAGCGCAGCGCGATCACCGCGCGCTGCCGGTCCGGGAGCCGGCGGATCAGGCCCAGGACGGCCTCTCGCTCGGCGAGTCCGCCGGCCGGCGACGGAGCCGCGGCCACCGACCAGTCGGCGGTCACCGCCTCGTGCGAGACCACCTCGGTGGCGGCCTTGCGCCGCTTGACCGAGCTCAGCCGGTTGACCATCATGCGGCGCACGTAGGCGTCGACGTTCTGCGCCTCCCGCACCCGTGACCACGTGGTCACGACCAGCGCGAGGGTGTCCTGCACCAGGTCCTCGGCGTCCGCCTTGTGCCCGGTCATGGCATACGCCAGCCCGACCAGGCGCGGCATCGCCTGCTCGACGTAGGCCTCGGCCTCGGCGCGCTGCGCGCTGCCGCCGCCGAAGAGCCTCACGGGCCGGTCCTGGCTGTCATACCTCTCCTGACGCGGTGGGGCACCGCTGACGTTGCTCCGCACGGTATGCGGCGCGCGCCGGGCGGGCCCGCACGTCCTGCGGCGGTGCGCCCGCGCCCGCCTACCGGCGTTGCATCCTTCGGTCGAATGGGTGAGGCGGCGGTCGCGACCGTAGAATCTTCCGGGTGTCCTCCCCGTCCCGTCCCGACCTGCGCGACCTCGCCCGCGAGCGCATCCTCGTGCTCGACGGCGGCTACGGCACCCTGCTGCAGCAGGAGGGGCTGGAGGAGGAGGACTTCCACGGCGAGGGCGAGCCGTGGGAGTCGCTGCGCGAGGTCACGCTCAAGGGCAACTTCGACCTCCTGGCGCTGACCCGCCCGGACGTGCTGGCGCAGGTGCACCGCGCCTACCTCGACGCCGGCGCCGACCTGCTCACGACCAACACCTTCACCTCGACCACCATCGCCCAGGCCGACTACGAGGCTGGCCACCTGGCGCACGCCATGAACGTCGCGTCCGCGCAGGTCGCCCGGCAGGTGGCCGACGAGGTCGAGGCCAGCACCGGCCGCCCGCGGTGGGTCGTCGGCACGCTCGGGCCGACCAACCGCACCGCCTCCCTCTCCCCCGACGTCGAGCGCCCGGAGTTCCGCGCGATCACCTACGACCAGCTGCGCGAGGCCTATGCCGAGCAGGCCGACGGCCTCCTCCAGGGCGGGGCCGACGTGCTCATGGTCGAGACCGTCTTCGACACCCTCAACGCCAAGGCCGCGCTGCATGCGGTCGCCGACGTCCTCGCGGACCGGGCGGAGCGAGGTATGCCGCGGGCCCCGGTCATGCTCTCCGGCACCATCACCGACGCCTCGGGCCGCACCCTCTCCGGCCAGACCCCGGAGGCCTTCGCCGTCTCCACCGAGCACGTCGACCTCGTCTCCGTGGGCCTCAACTGCGCGCTCGGGGCCGAGGAGATGCGGCCGCACCTGCGCGAGCTCGGCGGCGCGAGCGTGGCGCTCACCTCGGTGCACCCCAACGCGGGTCTGCCCAACGCCTTCGGCGGCTACGACGACACCCCCGAGGACATGGCACAGGTGCTCGGAGACATGGCGCGCGACGGGCTCATCAACATCGTCGGCGGCTGCTGCGGCACGACGCCCGAGCACATCCGGGCCATCGCCGAGGCGGTCGACGGGGTGGCGCCGCGCAGCGCGCCCGAGCCGTCGGCATACCTGCGCACCTCCGGGCTCGAGGCGTTCACGCTCACCCCGGACGTCAACTTCGTCAACGTCGGCGAGCGCACCAACATCACCGGCTCGCCCAAGTTCGCCCGCCACGTCACGGAGGGCGACTGGGACGCCGCGGTCGCCATCGCGCGGCAGCAGGTCGAGGCCGGGGCCCAGATCATCGACGTCAACGTCGACGAGGGCATGCTCGACGGCCCCGAGACGATGACCCACTTCCTCAACCTGCTCGCCGGGGAGCCCGACGTCGCCCGGGTGCCGGTGATGATCGACTCCTCCCGCTGGGAGGTGCTCGAGGCCGGGCTGCGCTGCGTCCAGGGCAAGGGCGTGGTCAACAGCCTCTCGCTCAAGGACGGCGAGGCGGAGTTCCTGCGCCGGGCCGCCGTGGTCCGCCGCTACGGCGCCGCCGTCGTCGTCATGGCCTTCGACGAGACCGGTCAGGCCGACACCTACCAGCGCCGCATCGAGGTGTGCGAGCGGGCCTACCGGCTGCTCACGACGTCGAGCGAGGCGCTGCCGGACCCCTTCCCGCCGCACGACATCGTCTTCGACCCCAACATCCTCACCGTCGCGACGGGCATGAGCGAGCACGACCGGTATGCCCTGGACTTCATCGAGGCGACCCGGTGGATCAAGGCCAACCTGCCCGGCGCCCTGGTCTCCGGCGGCGTCTCCAACGTCTCCTTCTCCTTCCGCGGCAACAACACCGTGCGGGAGGCTATGCACGCGGTCTTCCTCTTCCACGCCATCGAGGCCGGGTTGGACATGGGGATCGTCAACGCCGGCATGCTCGGGGTGTATGCCGAGATCGACCCCGAGCTGCGCGACACCGTCGAGGACGTCGTGCTCGCCCGGCGCGAGGACGCCACCGAGCGGCTCATCGAGCTCGCCGAGCGGATCAAGGCGCAGGGCGAGGGGGCGGCGCCGGGAGAGCGCTCTGCCGCCGCGGCAGCCAAGCTGGCCTGGCGCGAGGAGCCGGTCGCGGAGCGGCTGCGGCACGCGTTGGTCGCCGGCATCGACACGTATGCCGTGGAGGACGCCGAGGAGGCCTACCAGGAGCTGGGGTCGCCGCTCGCGGTGATCGAGGGGCCGCTCATGGCGGGGATGGACGTGGTCGGCGACCTCTTCGGCGCGGGCAAGATGTTCCTCCCCCAGGTGGTGAAGTCCGCGCGCGTCATGAAGAAGGCGGTCGCGCACCTCACGCCCTATCTCGAGGCTGCGGCCGCCGAGACGGGTGGGCACAGCAAGGGCCGGGTCGTCATGGCCACGGTCAAGGGCGACGTGCACGACATCGGCAAGAACATCGTCGGCGTCGTCCTCGGCTGCAACGGCTACGACGTCGTCGACCTCGGCGTCATGGTGCCGGCGGAGAAGATCCTGGCCACCGCTGACGAGCTCGGCGCCGAGGTCATCGGCGTCTCCGGCCTCATCACGCCCAGCCTGGACGAGATGGTCTCGCTGGCGACCGAGATGCAGCGCCGCGGTCTCACCACCCCGTTGCTCATCGGCGGCGCCACGACGTCGGCGGCGCACACGGCGGTGAAGATCGACCCGGCCTACGAGGGCACCGTGGTGCACGTCGTCGACGCCTCCCGCGCGGTCGGGGTGGTCGCCGACGCGATCCACCACGAGGAGAAGCTGCGCGACCGGGTCGCCGGCACCTACGCCGAGCTACGGGAGCGGCACGGCTCCAAGGAGGTGCGCCTGGTCTCGCTCGACGACGCCCGCGCCAGCAGCCGGGCGGTGGCCGAGCCGGTGCCGGTGACACCCTCCCTGCTCGGCACGCGGGTGCTCGAGCCGAGCCTCGCCGAGCTGGTCGAGATCGTCGACTGGACGCCCTTCTTCAGCGCCTGGGAGCTGCGCGGCTCCTACCCGCGCATCCTGCAGGACCCCAAGGTCGGCGAGCAGGCCCGCGCCACCTGGGAGGACGGCCAGCGGTGGCTGCGCCGCATCCTCGACGAGGGCCTCCTCACCCCGCGCGGCGTGGTGGGCCTGTGGCCCGCGGCACGCGCCGCGAACGGCGACGACATCGTGCTGGAGGTCGAGGGGGCGCCGGTGAGACTGCATACCCTCCGGCAGCAGAAGGAGCGACGCCAGGGCGGGTATGCCGCGCTGTCCGACTTCGTCGCGCCCGAGGGTGACCACGTCGGTGCCTTCGCGGTCTCGATCCACGGCGCCGAGACTGGCCCGGCGGCTGCGGGAGGAGGAGCAGCAGGACGACTACGGCGCGATCATGGTCCAGGTCCTCGCCGACCGGCTCGCCGAGGCCTTCGCCGAGTGGCTGCACCGCGAGGTGCGCACCACGCTGTGGGGCTACGCGCCGGACGAGGACCTGCCGGTGGACGATCTCATCAAGGAGCGCTACGACGGGATCCGCCCGGCGCCCGGCTACCCGGCCCAGCCGGACCACACCGAGAAGTTCACGCTCTGGGACCTGCTCGACGCCCGGGAGACCGCCGGGATGACGCTGACCGAGCACGGCGCGATGAGCCCCAACAGCGCGGTGTCCGGGCTCATCCTGGGCCACCCCGAGGCGCGCTACTTCGCGGTCGGACGCATCGACGAGGACCAGGTCGCGGACTACGCGGAGCGCAAGGGCTGGGACCTCGAGACCGCGCAGCGGTGGCTCGGGCCGTTGCTGCGCTGAGCGCAGGGCGCTGACCAGCGGCTTCGCCGGCCTGAGGAGCGCGGATTCCCGGTCGAGGGACATCGTGACCCAACCGTTGCCTTCGTCACGATCGCGTCACGATGACCGCTCACCACCTCTCTGAGGCCACCTGCGACACCCCGTCGTTGCTACGTTCGGAGGGTTCTTTGTGCCCCGCGGCACGTCCCGACACCCCTCAGGAGTCCCGTGGCCTCCATCTCCGCCGAGAAGCTCTACAAGGTCTTCGGCCGCCGCCCCCAGCGTGGGGTGGACGCGCTCGAGAAGGGCGCGACCCGCGCCGACCTGCGCAAGCAGGGTCTCACCCCGGCCGTCATCGACGCCTCCTTCGACGTGACGGACGGCGAGATCTTCGTCGTCATGGGTCTGTCCGGCTCGGGGAAGTCCACCCTCATCCGCATGGTCAACGGCTTGCTCGAGCCGACCAGCGGGAGCGTCTCCATCGACGGCGACGACGTGACCCGGCTGGGCGGAGAGAAGCTGCGCGCGGTGCGGCGCGACAAGGTCAGCATGGTCTTCCAGCACTTCGCGCTGCTGCCGCACCGCAGCGTCGGTGAGAACGCCGCGTATGCCCTCGAGATCAGCGGGGCGAACCGCTCCGAGCGGGAGCAGCGGGCCTCGCGCGCGCTGGAGATGGTCGGCCTGGGCGGCTGGGGCGGGTCCATGCCCGGCGAGCTCTCCGGCGGGATGCGGCAGCGGGTGGGTCTGGCCCGCGCGCTCGCCTCCGGCACCGACGTCATGCTCATGGACGAGGCCTTCAGCGCCCTGGACCCGCTGATCCGGCGCGACATGCAGGACCAGCTGATCGAGCTGCAGCAGGAGCTCGGCAAGACCATCCTGTTCATCACCCACGACCTCAACGAGGCGATGCGGCTCGGTGACCGGATCGCGATGATGCGCGACGGCCGGATCGAGCAGATCGGCACCGCGCAGGAAATCCTCAACGACCCGGTCAATCGCTACGTCGCGGACTTCGTCCAGGACGTGGACCGCTCCCGGGTGCTCACCGCCTCCGACATCATGACGTCAGTGGACGGTGATGCGGGTCCGCCCGAGGGGGCCGTCGTGCCCGCGGACGCGACCCTGGCCGACCTCTTCGCCGAGGCCACCGAGCACGAGCAGCTGCTCGTGCAGGACGCCTCGGGCCAGACCGTCGGAACGATCCGACGGACCGACCTGCTGGCCGCGCTGCACACCGGGCCCGGCGAGGGCGCGGGCACGAGCGAGACGACCACGACCGGTGACCTGCAGCCGACCGGAGGTGTGGCATGAACGAGAACGACTCCATCGTCCCCCGGATCCCGATCGGTGAGTGGGGCGGCGAGGCCATCGCGTGGATCAACGACAACTTCGAGTGGTTGCTGGACTTCATCTCGCTCGTCCTCGACTGGTCCATCACGACGCTCATCGACGCGCTGCTCATCGTGCCCGCACTGGTCATGATCGCGCTCTTCGCGCTCCTGGGGCTGCTGGTGCGCTCCTGGGAGTTCGCGGTGGGGACCGTCCTGACGTTCCTGCTCATCATCGCCATGGACCAGTGGACCTTCGCCATGCAGACCCTGGCACTGGTGCTCATCGCCACCGTCGTGGCCGTCGTCATCGCCGTGCCCATCGGCATCGTGGCCGCCCGCAGCGACCGGGTCAGCGCCGTGGTCCGCCCGGTATTGGACTTCATGCAGACGATGCCCGCCTTCGTCTACCTGCTGCCCGCAGTCGTCTTCTTCGGCATCGGCTTCGTCCCCGGGCTCTTCGCGACCGTGATCTTCGCGCTGCCCCCCGGCGTCCGGCTCACCGAGCTCGGCATCCGCGGCGTCGACGCCGAGACGGTCGAGGCCGGCCAGGCCTTCGGCGCCACCCCCGGCCAGATCCTGCGCGGCATCCAGATCCCGCTCGCCACGCCGACGATCATGGCCGGCGTCAACCAGGTCATCATGCTCGCCCTGTCGATGGCGGTCATCGCCGGCATCGCGGGGGCGGACGGCCTCGGCAAGGAGGTCGTCCAGTCCATCGCGACGCTGGACCGCCCGCAGGGCATCGAGGCCGGGCTGGGTGTCGTCATCATCGCGATCTACCTGGACCGACTCACGGCCTCGCTGGGACGCCCCGGCGACTACCCGCACTCGCTGCTCGGGCGGCTGCGCAGCCGCTCCGGCGGCGGCCCCGACCAGGACGACGACGCCGCGCAGGACGAGGAGGACAACCTCGTCGCCGCCGGTCACCGCACGCCCGTGTGAGCCGCCGACCACCATTCCCGACCACCCACCGATCGGACCGCCCCGTGGCGGTCGCACGAGAAGAAGGGACGAACATGACTGTTCGACGCAACACCACCACCAAGGCACTCGCCCTCGCCATGGCGGCCGGCCTGACCCTCGCCGCCTGCGGTGACGGAGGTTCCGAGGACTCCGCCGGCGGGGACTCCGGCGGCTCCGAGGGCGGCGGCGCCGAGGGCGGCGGCGCCGAGGGCACCATCACCCTGGGCTTCATCCCGTCGTGGACCGACGGCCTCTCCACCGCCTACCTGCTCGAGGACCAGCTCACCAAGCTCGGCTACACCGTCGAGATGGAGGAGCTGACCGAGGCGGCCCTGCTCTACACCGGGCTGGCCGAGGGCGACGTCGACATGTATCCGTCGGCCTGGCCCGAGGTGACCCACGCGCAGTACATGGAGGAGTACGGCGACCAGATCGAGGACCTGGGTGCCTACTACGACAACGCCAAACTGACGTTCGCGGTCCCGACCTACACCGAGATCGACTCGATCGCCGAGCTCACCGGCAACGCCGACATGTTCGACGGTCAGATCATCGGGATCGAGCCCGGTGCCGGCCTCACCGCCGCCACCCAGGACTCGGTCATGCCGACCTACGAGCTGGACGGCGACTACGAGCTGGTCACCTCCTCCACCTCGGCGATGCTCACCGAGCTGGAGAGCGCGATCAACGACGAGGAGGACATCGTCGTCACGCTGTGGCAGCCGTTCTGGGCCAACAGCGCCTTCGACGTCAAGACCCTGGAGGACCCGGAGGGTGCGCTCGGCGAGGCCGAGGCGCTGCACTTCCTGGGCACCGAGGGCTTCTCCGAGGAGTTCCCCGAGGCGGCCGAGCTCATCGCCGGCATCCAGCTGGACGACGAGCAGTACGGCGCGCTCGAGGACATGGTCGTCAACGAGTACGACGAGGGCCAGGAGGCCGAGGCGATCGACGCCTTCCTGGAGGAGTACCCCGACGCCTTCGACACGATCGTCACCGAGGAGGGCTGAGCCCTACCGCACGATCCGACGGCCCTGCGGCACCCTGCCGCAGGGCCGTCGGCGTCCTCGCCACCCGCCAGTGCTTCACTGGAGCGACAAACGCGCTCGCAACTTCTGGCGCCAGTCGGATCGGCACTTTCATGTAACACATGCCTTGCTGTCAACGTGTACAGATGCCCTGGACTCGCGAACCCCTGGTAGTGGAACTGCTAGCAAGGAGGGCAGCATATGGAATTCGTGCTAGCACTGCTGAGCGGGCTTGCTCTGACGCTGATCTTTAGGCGCTTGAGTCAGGCCTTGCGCGGAATTCTTCTCCTGATCTTAGGAGCGGCATCGTTCCTGGCGATCGGCGCGGTCTTGTGGTTGGTCGACGTCGATCCCACGGCCTATCTCGGGCTAGCACTCGGCGCCTCGGCGGGTTCTATAGCGTTGACGAAGGACAGGAGACCGGGTCGAGGCGGTCCTATGCCCACCACGTAAGCCGTTGACTCCCTCGTCACCGAGGAGAGCTGAGCCCCACCGCCACCAGATCTCGACCTCTCGTTCTCTTTGCCATGGCGAAGGAACGAGAGGGCGAATCTCTCTGGCGGCCCGTCAGACACCATTGACCACAGATCCGTCTTCGACGAGGTGCTGGACCTGCTGCGGACCTGACCCACCTCCGCCGCAGGTGGTGCGGCGGCCGAGGCGATTTCTCGAGCCGGAGGCGCTGCTGGAAGACTCGACGACCATGGCGTCCCGCATCTCGGTCGAGCTGGTCCCCCGCAGCGCGGAGTCGGTGCGCAGCGAGATGGCCCAGGTCGCGGACCGGCTGCGCGGTGTCGACACCGTCAACATCCCCGACCTGCTGAAGTTCGACCTGCGCAGCTGGCAGGCCACCGAGGTCGCGCGCGACGCCGCCCGGCGGGCGGACGGCACGGCATACCGGACGATCCCGCACATCCGTGCCGCCGACGTCGACCCGGACGCACCCCTGCCGATGGCCGACGAGGCCCGCCGCACCGGGGAGCTGCTGGTCGTCTCCGGCGACGACGCCGACTACTTCCACTCGGCCACCTACCCGGTCGACGCGGTCGACGTCATCCGTCGGGTGCGCGCCGAGCTGCCCGAGGTCACCGTCTACGCCGGGCTGGACCCCTACCGGCAGGCGATGACGACCGAGATGCGCTACCTTGACCGCAAGCTCGCGGCCGGGGCGAACGGCATCTTCACCCAGCCCTTCTTCGACACCCATCTCATGGCGGCCTGGGCCTCGGTGCTGCCCGAGGGGATCGACGTGTGGTGGGGGGCGACCTCGGTCACGACGAGCGGGGCGATGGGCTACTGGCGGCGCCGCAACCGGGTCGTCTTCCCGGCCGGCTTCGACTCCTCGATGCCGTGGCAGCGCGACTTCGCCCACCGGGTGGTGGACTTCGCCCGCGAGCGCGGCCACCACGCCTACCTCATGCCGGTGCGGGCGCCGCTCCTGGACTACCTCGGCGGGGTCCTCGACGGCTGACCGGCGTCGCTGTCGGTGCCCGCTGCCAGGATGACGGGTATGACCACCTGGGGGACGACTCCGACGGAGCCGCCGCGGCCGGTCGCCGGTGAGGGCGACGGGCGGGTGCGGCGCGCCGTGGTGCTCATCCACGGGATCGGCGAGCAGGAGCCGACCGGCACGCTGCGGGGCTTCGTCGACGGGCTCGGGCTGGGCGAGGACGCCTGGAGCAAGCCGGACCGGGTCAGCGACAACCTCGAGCTGCGCCGGATGTCGGTCTACGGGCGCTCCGACCGTGGCTCCTCGGTGCCGACCGACCTCTACGAGCTCTACTGGGCGCACCACGCCCCGGAGTCCACGGTGCCGCAGGTGCTGCGGTGGCTGGCCCGGCTGCTGCGCCGCCGCTCGGCCTGGTCCGGCAGCCCGTCCGCGCCGGTGCTCAACGTCCTCACCCTGCTCCTCGTGCTTGACGAGGCTCGTCGAAGTTCCTCAGTGATGCTCACTGATTTTCCCCACCTTGGGCGGGGTTCAGTGTAGCGGTCGGCGGGTGCCGGTGGTGGCGGCGC